>DTUW01000124.1 GCA_012963895.1 Campylobacterales bacterium
TTTCCTTGAAGCCTTCTGCAACTCCACCTGCTCTTGGAACTGCAATATCAAACTCCAACACTTTCCCCCATCTATTTTCGATAGCAACTCGGAATTGTTCAATATCATCATTATATTGCATTGAAACTATCTGTTTTCCAAGCCATTTATTAAAATAACCTTCTTTTATAAGTCGCTCTTTATACTCCTTAGTAGTTTCAAACTCATCTTTTAGACATACTTTCTCTTGAAAAGTTTCGAAATTTACCGTATCAATTTCAGATTCAATTTTTCCATTCCAAACAAACTTATCCATTGTTGTTTTATCTCCTATTCCTATTCCAAATTTCTATACAATATTATCAAATCTATAAGGAGCAGAATTTGATAACATTAAAAGAAGCTTTAAAACTACCAAAAGAGGAACTACCTCATCTAAAACAAGATTTGAAAAAGAGGATAGAAGAGAAAAAAGAGCTAAATGCCTATATCTCCCTCGACGAAAGCGGAGATGGTGTGCCAATTTTGATAAAAGATAATATACAGGTCAAAAATTGGAGTGTAACATCAGCAAGTAAAATATTACAGGGATATATATCTCCATACGATGCAACAGTAATTACAAAACTTAGAGAAAATGGATTAGCCCCATTTGGACGAGCAAATATGGACGAGTTCGCTATGGGTAGCTCAACCGAAACATCATATTACGGAAAAACTCTAAACCCTCACGATTATGAAAGAGTTCCAGGAGGTAGTTCGGGAGGCTCTGCCTCTGCTGTTGGTGGTGGAGTTGCTATCGCATCTCTCGGAAGCGACACCGGCGGAAGTATTCGACAACCTGCATCATTCTGCGGAGTGGTTGGAATGAAGCCGACCTATGGACGAGTTAGCCGATACGGTCTTAGTGCTTATGGTAGCTCTCTCGACCAGATAGGACCTATCACTCAAAATGTAGAAGACTCGGCTATTCTCTACGATATTATCTCAGGCTACGACCCAAAAGATTCAACCAGTGCCGATATTGAATACTCCCCTATCACTCCAAACCTCAATCCAAACCAAAAATATAGAATAGCAGTAATAGATAACTATGTTAAAGATGCATCTACTGAAATTCAACAAGCCTACGAAAAGACTATACGAACATTGGAAAAGTTGGGACATACAATTATCCATAAAGAGATGACCGATGCTAAATATGATATTTCAGCCTACTATATTACTGCTATGGCTGAGGCGAGTTCCAATCTTGCTCGATATGATGGTATCCGATACGGTTCAAGAGTTGAGGGAGAAAATCTAAAAGATACCTATTTTAGAACCCGTTCAGAAGGTTTTGGCGATGAGGTTAAAAGAAGAATTTTAGTAGGTAATTTCGTTCTTTCAAGCGGATACTATGATGCTTACTATGTTAAAGCCCAAAAAGTGAGATACCTAATTCAACAGAAATATAGTGAAATTTTCCAAGATGCCGACCTCATCTTATCCCCTGTCTCTCCAACTCTCCCTTTCAAATTTGGAGAGAAAAAAGAGCCGTTAGACATGTATCTAAGTGATATATATACTATATCTGTAAATCTTGCGGGACTACCTGCTATCTCTCTACCTGTCGATTGGGTTGGTAATCTACCTGTCGGATTGCAATTGATAGGTAAGCCGTTTGATGAACTCAACCTATTCAATGGAGCTTTATCTCTTGAACAAGGACTAAAATAGAAGGAGGGTATCAATGGGTGAGTTTTTCCTATTGTTACTCGTCATCTTTATCCTATACCAAACTTTTAAATCAAGATAGGAACAGATATGAAGGCAAAAATATATATTGGTAGCACTCCGATTGAAAAAGATGAATGGGGCGAAATTCGCTCCCCATATAGCGGAGAGGTTGTATCTCAATATCCTATATGTAGTGTTGAAGATGTTGAAAAGGCTTTAAAAACAGCCGAGAAAGCAAAAGAGAGAGCGAGAAAAACAACCATTGCCCAACGGTGTAACTGGCTTTTAGATGTGGCAAAGAGACTAAAAGAGAATAGAGAAGATATTGCAAAGACTATTACCGATGAGGTTGGAAAACCAATCTCATTTTCAAGGGTTGAAGTGGATAGATGTATTGAAACCATTACCCTATCTGCTGAAACTATGCGAACGATGACGGGAGAGACTATCAATACCGATGCTACCGATAGCGGTAAAAAGACAACTTCATTTTTTAAACGGGTTCCGGTTGGAGTGGGGGTGGCTATCACTCCTTTCAATTTCCCTCTCAACCTTGTAGCCCATAAGATAGCCCCCGCCCTTGTTAGTGGTAATGCAATAGTTTTGAAACCGACCCCAGAAGCCCCTTTAACAGCTTACAAATTGGTAAAACTCTTTATAGAGTCTCCTTATGCTATCCCTGATGCTATCTCTCTCGTTTATGGAGATGCTGAAATAGGTTCAGCTCTTGTAAGTAGTGATATTCCAAGAGTGATTAGTTTTACTGGTAGTGTTCCAGTAGGTAATGCTATTATGAAGAGTGCAGGGATAAAAAAAGTTACTTTGGAACTTGGGGGTAATGCTGGAACTTTTATAGATGAAAGTGCCGACTTAGAATATTCAGCTCAAAGGTGTGCGGTCGGAGCTTTCACCAATTCGGGGCAGGTCTGTATATCCCTCCAAAGAATATATGTCCATAAAAATATCTATTCTCAATTTGCTGAATATCTCGTTAGAGAGACTAAGAAATTGAAAATAGGCTCTCCTTATGAAGAGGATACATTTATGGGGCCTCTGATTTCGGAAGAGAGTGTTAAACGGGCTAAAAATTGGTTAGAAAGTGCAATTAGTGAAGGGGCTAAGCCTCTAACTCCGATTGAGAGTGAAGGGCGGATTTTGAAACCTGTAATTATGGGTAATGTTACTGACGATATGAAGATAGTTTGTGAAGAGGTCTTTGCTCCTATCGTCTCTCTTGTAGCTGTTGATAGTTTTGATGAAGCTATTGAGAAGATGAATAACTCTCCTTATGGATTGCAATTCTCTATCTTTTCCAACAATTTGAAAAATGTCCAGAAGGCGATTGATGAGTTAGAAGTTGGTGGAGTTGTTATCAATGATATTCCAACTTTAAGGTTTGATATTCAACCTTATGGAGGTGTCAAACTTTCCGGTATCGGACGAGAAGGACCACGATTTGCTATCGAGGAATGGACTGAAATAAAATCGGTGGTGATTGTGTGATGAGGTGGTTTAGTGGATTCAAATTCCAAAACGATATAGAGCTGTTTCGTCAATTTCTCAACCCTTCTCAATTTACCGTTGCCGGTTTCAGCTATGGGGCGATTTTGGCATTTGAATATGTTCTCAATAGTAGGGAGAGGGTGGATACCCTCCAACTCTTCTCCCCTGCCTTTTTTCAAGATAGAGATAAAAAATTTATTAGAACCCAACTACTCCATTTCAAAAAGAACGAAGAGAGATATATAGAAAACTTTTTAAAAAATGCATTTTATCCCCAAGAAGTTCCGGGAAATTTCCAAGCTGGAAAGGGCGACTATTCCGATTTGGAGAAGTTGCTAAATTTTCAATGGGAAAAAGAGAAGTTGGAGGAGGTCAAAAATCGAGGTGTCAGATTGGAGATTTTTTTAGGTGAATTGGACAAAATCATCAATTCCAAAGAGGCTTGGGACTTTTTCAAAGAGTTTGGAACGGTTCTATATATCAAGGGAGTTGGACACTGTTTGCAGTAGATAGGAAAAAATTCCTATCTTACTTTTTACTACTTTTCTCTAACTATCAAAGAGTGAATAAATGAAATCAAAATTAGAACCACTCCAATAGTTCCTGTAAATACTTCACTGACTTCAATTCCAAACATTTTGACAAACATAATTACAGCTAAAACACCAATAGCCCATAATGCTCCGTGTTCAAGATAGATAAATTCTGAAAGGGTCTTCTTTTCAACCAGATAGAGGGTAAGGCTTCTAACAAACATCGCCCCTATTCCAAGTCCGACCATAATAATAAAAATATCACTACTTAGGGCAAATGCTCCAATTACTCCATCAAAAGAGAAACTGGCATCTAAAACTTCTAAATAGAGTAATCCGACTATTCCACTTTTTACATTATCGGTAGATAGCAAATCATCGAGGGAGTTGATAGCTGAATGAAGTAGAACCCCTGAAAAGTAGGCAAGAGCTACCGAAGTTTCTCCACTTTTGGAAACCAGATACAATCCGATAGAGATTGCAATAATTAGCTCTATATTTGGAACTGCTGTAAGTTTGCGGGTGATGGTATTGTCTTCAATAAGTTTTATCCAAGCTATCTCCTTCTCATCATCAAAAAAGAAATCGAGGAAGACCATCAAGAGAAAAGCTCCACCAAAAGCAAATATCAGATATTCATTATCTTCTAAAATATGGTGATACTTCTCTGGGTCGTTTAGAGCCAGTTCGAAACTCTCAAAAAATCCCATTCCAGCAGTCATTGCAACTATCAAAATTGGAAAGAGAAATCTCATTCCAAAAACAGCTATCGGCATACCAAATAGAATAAAAGCCTTTTGGTATGTCGGGGTCATAGTATCCAAAACCTTTGCATTTACAACTGCATTATCAAACGATAGAGAGACCTCTAATATTGCAAGGAGAGCAGTAATATAGAGAGCCTCAACACTACCATAGTAGAAAGCCCAGCCCAATCCGACTAAGGCAACCAAAAAAGAGCTATAAAAAAACTTCATTTTACACCTTTCTATTTTGTAAGTTTGTCTATCCTATCTAAAATGGTTCTCAGTTCGTTTCTCTTTTCAAAGATACCATTTAGGATTTCAATTGCTATATCTTGACTACTTTCATAGTTGTGAGCTATTTCGTTTCTAAGTTGTCTTAGTTCGAACCACTCCTCAACATCTAAAATTTTTATCTTTTCAAATCTGTTTAGAATATCTCGAAATGGTTTATCTACATTTTCCCCCTGATAGAGTAGAAACGACTTGAAAAGTTTTGCCCCGATGAGGTCTTGCAATTTAGAAAATCTATATATTATCTGGTCACTAAAAGCCAAATCAATTCTATTTTGTAAAATCTTTTCAAACTTATCCCTATCGATTGGAAATCGATATTTTTCCTCTATCTCTTCAATAGCTTCGTCAATTCTTTTGAGATGGATATATCCATTATCTAAGTTCTTTTTTACTCTTAGATAATCTATATCTTGATACCCCATTTTTTAGCCTCTTTCTATTTTGCAAACTCCGTTGCGAATTTTGTAAGAAACTTCACAATCTCCAAAGACCTCATCGGCAACTTTTCTAATTGTTTCTCTTTCGTATGGAGTTAGTCTCATGGAACATATTTATCTAAAAAGGCTGTTAACCCAGATTT
>DTUW01000125.1 GCA_012963895.1 Campylobacterales bacterium
TCGGCTGTGGTTGCGGTTGCGGATTTCCATATTCCGGATACCCTCCGTAGGTCGGTTGTGATTGTGGTTGTGGATTTCCATATTCCGGATACCCTCCGTAGGTCGGCTGTGATTGTGGTTGTGGATTTCCATATTCCGGATACCCTCCATAGGTCGGCTGTGGTTGTGGCTGTGGATTGCTACCCATAGCTGGGTCATCGGAAAAATATTCCGAATCCATTGTTTGAGAAAAGAAGTCTGAATCATTGACTAGGTCATCAGCCATAACTATTCCTGTTGTCAAAATTATAGATGTAAATATAGTTTTCTTTTTCAAGATTCTGCCTCTAATCATCTATTCTATGCCAACCAGTGAAAAAACCTTTGTCCCAACCAGGAACATGAACCTCATCTTCATCATATATCCCCTTTTTCGCATCGTGGCAACTATTACATTTGGAATATGAGCCGACTTTTGGATTATCTAAAAACATCTCTTTTGGAAGGTCTTCATGTTTGCTATGGATATATGGAACCCGAGACACTCTAATAGGGGTAGAGTTTAGAGGTATAGAGCGGTTTATCTTTCTTCTATATTTTGTATCTTTACTATCAGAAGCATTGTTCAAATAGTAATCTAGAAATTTCTCTCTCAAAGATGAAGAAAGTTTCACCTCATCACCAAAATGGTTTTTCAAATTCTGCTCAGTGAAGAGCCTTTCCCAAGACCGTTCAGGTAAAAACTCAGCTTGATAGACAAAATGGCACTTTTCACAAGCTTGAACCATCTCTCTATCGGTAACAGGTTCCACTTTCAATCCACCAGCCGATAGAGAGAGAGCGATAGAGGCAAGTATATATATTTTTCTCATAGCTCTATCCTATTTTTTTTACCATTTTACTATAACAAAAGAGATACCAGCAGTTATTCCGCCTATTACTCCATAAGTTGCATGGTCTTCTTCTGGGGCTTCTGCAAGAGTTATCATCATTGCAGTTGCAGCAATAGCTCCTAATAGTGCATGCCAATGCTCTTTTTTCCACCCCTCCGATAGGTCAAAAACCTCATCTTTATGAGCCAATATTCCAAGTCCAGCAGTTATTACCATTCCAGAAGCTGCCGCAGTTCCTAAGCCTTCATGAATACCTCTATCTAAGCTATTTGTCAAGATAGTAGCACCCGCAAGTCCTAAGGTTGTCAATCCACTATATTCGTGCCACTTCTCATAGTCGTTATAGTCCGAAACTATATCAGCTACATCACTTTTTATCTCTTTCGCCTTTTCCAATATCTCAACTTTTTCACCTCCAAAAAGAGAGGAGAGAAATAGTAGGATTACTGCTATATATCTCATTTTTCCTCCTTTTTCTTACCATCTCCAAAGATGGCTCTAATGTAATTCTCTTTGGTTTGTATGGAGCTAACTATAACCCCCATCAAATGCATTCCGATTAATCCTAATAGGATTTGGGATAGGATTTTGTGGATACCCAATATCTCTTTTCCTAATTCAAAATTTGGAGTTACAAACAGAGCCAATATCCCCTCCTCTTCTTTCATTGCATATCCAACTCCACCAGTTATCGCCATCGTCGCAATAGTTACCAACATCGCAAACATTACTAAGCCGGCTAATGGGTTATGTCCTAAGTATCTCTTTTCTGCAAATTTCATTACAGATTTCACAAATGCCCATATCTCGGAAGGTGGAAAAAATAGGCTTGATAGCCTCTCATATCTATTCTTAGCTATCAACCCGTAGAAGATTCGAAACAGAACTAACAGAAGGGCTGTATATCCTGCTATCTCGTGTATCTCTTTTTTATCCTCCAATACAAAAGCTACCACTATTGAAAGGATTAGCAGAGAGTGGAATATCCGAACCTTTTTCGACCAGACTTCAACCATAAGTTCTCCTAATCTTTTTCTATCCACATCGACCAGATAGGCTAATATTGAACATTCACTAAATAGAGACCATTTGGAGGAGCGAGATACCTTGAATAGACCTTTTTTCCTTCTAACTGCTCCTGTAATTGCTGAATAGATACTTTTCCTATCGCTAAATCGATTAAAGCCCCTACTATCAATCTAATTTGAGACCTTAGAAATCCGTTGGCTCTAAATTTGAAGATATATAGACCTTTCCACTGATAGGCTCTCACTTCGAACATTGTTCTAATATCGCTTTTGGTGTCTGAACCACTCTTTCTAAAATTTTGAAAATTGTGAGTTCCTTTGAAAATGGAGATAGCTTTTTGGACTTGGGAAAAGTCGAAATTTTCGATTTCTATATAGGATATATACTCTTTCAGAAATGGATTGGGTGATGAGGTGGAGAGGATATATCGATAGCTTCTACTCTTTGCACTATATCGAGCATGGAAATCGCTATCTACCTCATCGATAGAGAGAATGGATATATCATCTGATACCAATTTGGAAAGGGGGGTAAATAGCTTTTTACTATTCCAACTATTTGGTAGTTCCAAATGGCATACCTGCCTAAGAGCATGAACTCCTCTATCAGTCCTACTACTCATTACAACTCTATTGGGAATTTGGAGGGTGTCTAAAACTCGATTGAGTTCCCCCTCAACACTTCTAAAATTGGGTTGAGTTTGTGAGCCAAAAAACTTTGAACCATTATAAGAAAAGACTATTGTTACTTTCATATTTTTCCGTAAATTTTACTTTCATACTTTTTCAGAAATTTTGGGATATGCTAATTTGAAAATATTGTATCGGAGATAGTATGGAAATTGAATTAGCTAAACAGTATGGATTCTGTTTTGGAGTGAAAAGGGCAATCAAGATAGCAGAACAGCATCAGAATTCATATACCTTTGGTCCTCTAATTCACAACAGATTAGAGATTGAGAGATTGAAAAATCAATTCAATGTTGGATTGAAAGAGGATATTAGAGAGTTCAAAAAGGGCGATAAGCTAATAATTAGAACTCACGGGATAGAAAAAAAGAATCTCCAATATTTGAAAGAGCAGAATATAGAGTTTATCGATGCTACCTGTCCATTTGTGAAAAAGCCTCAGGAGATTGTTCAGAATATGAGCAGAGAGGGGTATGACATTGTCATATTTGGAGATAAAAACCACCCGGAAATAAAAGGGGTAAAAAGTTATGCAGAACATGGGGCATATGTAGTTTTAGAGGTAGAGGAGTTGGAAAATATAGCCCTATCGGATAGGATAGCCTTAGTAGCTCAAACAACCAGAAAGATAGAAGATTTCAAAAAGATAGCTAGTTACCTAATTGAGAAATACAAAGAGGTTAGAGTGTTCAATACTATCTGCAATGCCACCTTTGAAAACCAAATATCGGCGAGAGAGTTGGCAAAGAAGGCTGATATTATGATAATTATTGGAGGTAAAAACTCGTCCAATACAAAACAGCTGGTCCGAATTTGCGAGGAGGTCTGTGATAGCTGTTACCATATTGAATCAGAGGAGGAGGTAGAACCGGGTTGGTTTGAAAATAGGAAACTCTGCGGAATTACAGCGGGAGCTTCAACTCCCGATTGGATAATAGAGAGGGTTAAAAAGAGGATAGAGGAGCTAAATTAGTTTTTCAGGCTTTGCTAAATAGAAACCTTGGGAGTAGTCAATTCCTAGTTCCTTCAATTTTTGGAGGACACTCTCTCTATCTACAAATTCGCCAACTGTCTGAATTCCTTTACTTTTTGCAAAATCTGCAATCAGTTTTACAACCAGTTGAGCATTGACATCTTTGTCAATATTTTTGATTAACGAGCCATCTATCTTGATAACATCAATATCCATTTTCATCAAATACTCGAAATTAGAATATCCTGTTCCGAAATCATCTACCGCTATTCTACAACCGAGAGATTTGAAATCTTGAATAAATCTATTTACCGTATCGAAGTTCTCAATCTTTTCAGACTCCACAAGTTCCAAAATTACCCTATGTCCCATTCTGTTACTAATAATTTCTTCTCTTAAAGTCTCCAAGATTTCGCTATTTAGAATATCTTCCATGTTGAGATTTATAGAAAATTCATCTTCTCTATCTTGGAAATATGCAAATGATTTACGAATCACTATTTTTGTTAAAGTAGGATATAGTCTAGCCTTCTTAGCTATATTCAAAAAGAAGAAAGGAGATATTACTTTCTCTCCATCAACCATTCTAATAAGCACTTCATATTTTTTATATGGCAACTCTTCAAAGTTTGGCACAATCTCTTGACCAAATATCACTATATTCCCTTCTGTAATAGCCTTTTTCAATTTATTGGTCATCTCAATATTTTTCCTGAAATCTTGCTCAATTTCGTCTATACTATCTAGAACTACTAAATCCCGATTTTGTTCTATTGCCTGTTGTAAAGCAAATTCAGCATTAAAGATAATATTTCTTATATCCCCTCTCGATATTCCAATGGTTATTGAAATACTGAAATCCATATCATCTATTCTCAATATATTATGGTCAAAGTATCTGATGAGGTTTTCGATTTTTATTAAAAAGTCATTTTCAAAATTGGAATTTTGAAAAAGAGCAAATTCAAAATTATCTATTCTGTATAGAGTTACCCCGTGTTGAGAGAGGATATTTTTAAAAATTTCGACTATATTTAGAATAATTCTATTGATGACATTCATTCCATAAAAATCTTTTATTTCTTTTAGGTTGTCTATTTTAATAATTGCCAATTTGGAATTATTAGATATTTTCTCATTCAAATCGATTAGCAACTTTTGGCGATTAGGTAATTTTGTAACCTCATCAATATTCTGCCTCACCATTTGGCTTCTATGTCTCATAATCTCAGTTACATCACTTCTAATAGATAGAAATTCCTTGATGTTTTTATTGTCTTCATGTAATATAGGGATAATCGTGGTATTCATATAATATTCTCTACCATCTTTTCGTATATTTCTGATAACCCCTTTCCAAATTCTTTTACTTGTAATAGTTTCCCACAACTCACGAAATACCTCTTTTGGAACATCTGGGTGGCGGACAATATTATGAGATTTTCCAATTAGCTCCTCTCTAGAATAGCCAGAAACATCACAAAAGGATTGATTGACATATGTGATATTACCTTCTGGGTCAGTCTTTGAAACTAACGAGCTAGTATCTATTGCAGTTTTATACTCTTGCAATTTTCTATTAAATCTCTTTAATCTTTTTCTATAAATTTTAATAATCTCTTTTGCTTTCTCCAAATATATATCTGTTGGACGGATAATAAATATATATATGCTAATCACTGCTAAAATTAATATTAGAACAAAAAATTTATAGTAATCAACTACTATGATGGAAAATAGTTTTTGAACACTAGTCTCTATGTCTTTAAAATCGGTTTC
>DTUW01000126.1 GCA_012963895.1 Campylobacterales bacterium
CGTTTTACAGGTTTCAATTTGTATATCGCAATAGCCATTTTTGCCTTTATTTTCCCCTTTTTCGATTCAAACTCTATCGGAAAATCTACTCCAAATCGCAATCCATATTCAGAGCTGTTTTTTAGCAAATCGTAGATATTGTCCAGAGTTGTATATAGATATTTGGTTTCTAACTGATAAACCTCCTTTTTAAATAGCTTATCCTCGCTCCATCTATTGGATAGAGGGGTGATGCTTTGGATAAATTGGTTATCCCTCTTCAACTCTTCTACACTTTTTGGATTTCTCAACTCTGAAAGTAATTTTTCATGTTTGTGGCTCAATTCCTGAAATTCAGCTTTTTTATCTTCATACCCCATTTCAGCGACTTTGAGATTTCTCTCTACTATTTTTACCTCTCTTTTTATCTGTTTGTATTCAGCTCCAAAT
The DNA here is from genome assembly GCA_012963895.1 of Campylobacterales bacterium. GTDB lineage: Bacteria > Campylobacterota > Campylobacteria > Campylobacterales > Thiovulaceae > UWMA-0117. The sequence goes on from DTUW01000126.1 coordinate 430, forward strand.
GGAACTACAAAGACTAAAATAAAAAGGATTAGAGTTGGAATTGAGATTCCACCAACTATCAAAATATGTTTGAGATAGTTGCCCCGATGAGGATTTGTAATATTTCTCATACTCAATTTATCTTCTCCCAAATTGTTCCGTTTGGAGTATCCATAATTTGGATACCAAGACTCTGCAACTCCTCTCGAATCCTATCAGCGGTAGCAAAGTCTCTATTTTTCTTAGCTTTACTTCTTTGGGATATGAGATTTTCTATCTCTTCTCTCTCCTCTTCTGATATTCCAAATTGAAAATATTGATAGGCATCTTTTCCGCCAACCCCCAAAAGTTTAGAGATATATTCAATTGTTCCTATTACCTCTCTTTTGAAACCTTTTCCCTTTTCACCCCTATCCAATCTCTCATTGCTATCGGAAACAAATTCATCTATTACAGAGAGAGCTACGGAGATATTTAAATCAGAAGTTAGAGCATCTAATATCTTTTTTCGAACTTCTGGATTGGCTTCTCCTGCTTTCGTTCCATATATTCTCTTTTTCAGTCGATACAACTTATCCAATCTCTTTTTAGACTTTATTAGCTCCTCTTCTGAAAAATTGAAATCTTGTCGATAGTGGGTAGATAGAAGATAGAACCGCAACACTTCCCCAGAATAGTGTTTTAGTGCATCTTTGATAAAAAAGCTATTTCCAAGAGATTTACTCATCTTCTCGCCATCTATCTTTACAAAACCGTTGTGAAGCCAATATTTAGCCAATTCTCGATTGGTAGCACATCTGCTCTGCGATGCCTCATTTTCGTGGTGGGGAAATACCAAATCAGCTCCACCGCCGTGAATATCGATAGAGTATTTTTCATCTCTATATGCTAGATGTCTCTCTATCATAGCTGAACATTCGATATGCCAACCTGGACGACCTTCACCTATTTCAGTCTCGAAATAGACTATATCCCCATCTCTTTTCGCTTTCCAGAGAACGAAATCACCCGGATTCCTCTTCTCTTTTTCTATATTTTCCAATCTGCTCTCTCGGTGGTCTTGAAACCTTTTGGAGAGTGAAAGGTATTGGCTGTCTTTTGATGTATCAAAGTAAATATCACCCGATGAGGTGCGATAGGCTATATCTCTTTTTAAAAGAGATGAAACAAGTTGCACCATACTATCTATATTTTCGGTAGCTTTCGGTTCATAAGTTGGGGGGAGAACATTAAGAGCCTCCATATCTTGAAGATAGGATTTTCTATAATGTTCGGTGATTTCTGTTAGTGATTTTCCGCTCTCTTCAATCTTTCGAATTATCTTATCATCTATATCAGTCCAGTTTTTAACAAAGACCACCCTATATCCCAACTCTTCTAAAACCCTTCTTAGAAGGTCAAAAACGATAGCACTCCTAGCATGTCCTAAATGGGCATGGTCGTAGAGGGTTGGACCACATACATAAATCCGCACCTCATCGGCACGGATAGGAATAAATTCAACTTCTCTATTTTGGAGAGTATCAAAAATTATCATTTATTGCTATATTCTGCTGGGAAACTGAGATTAGTTTTATATGTATTGTTCAAATTATGACCATATATATCTTCTACAAATCTGGAAACTCCAAAAGAACAATTTGTATCGGTATTGTCTTGATATACCTCATCTTTATTGTATATAGCTGTAAATTGAGATGCTCCATCTCGGTCTATACTCTTGGAGTAATTGAAATCGACAGCATCTACAAATATGCTATTACACTGCAATAGGACAGTATCATTATTTATAGTCAAAGGATTGATAAGTTTATTGAATGTAAATTCAACTCCAATTAGAGAATCATTAATATCTCTAATGCCAGATTTTGTAACACTTGCAGGGATTTCTGAACTAGTAGGCAAGACACAGAAAGAGCGAGATGTTTCTACCTCATCTTCATCATATCCATCTAAATCGCTATCTATATATTTGTAAATTACAACTTTTTCATATCCAGAAGGACATTCACTACTATTGAATTTTTTTACTTCCAGATTTGTATAGAACTCTTGGCTAAGAGGTTCGCTGATAGGTTTATTTTGGTCCTTAATATCGTAGATATAGACCCCGTTGCCATTGGATTTGATTGTCAAATTCAAATCTTTACTTAACGAACCATCTTTACCATTACAAATATATTTATCATTTCCATTTAGAGAGACTTTTATACCTCCCGTAACTTCACATTTACTATTATCGTTACTACCATTCAGGGATATATTACCCTCTATCAACTCAATTTGTGGAGTTTCCCCATCTTTTCCATCAATTCCGTTACAAATATACATAGGTTCAACTGATAGGTTATATTTGGAGTTGTTGTAATCGCTATTGTTTATACAGGTTTCGTTGCTATTCAATCCGTAATCTTCTCTACATGTAAAATCGGTTCTAGCCATCTTTTCATCTATTATCTCAAACTTATATCCACCATTTGGACACTGTTCATTACGATTATCTTTCAAAATCTTCTCTATATATGGAATTGGAAAAAATAGTCTTTTAGTATCTTTTCCATCAAAGACTTCAAGAGCTGAATAGTATTTAGTATATTCCACATTAATAGTAAGATATTTGCTATTACAAACTATTTCAGGTCCTACTCTCTCAGTTTCTGATAGCTGACCGTCACCATCTACATCTCTACCGACATAGAAACCGATACCTCCGAGATTTTCTCCATCAGTAATACATTTCTTATCAATTAGAGCCTGGACATCTTTATCATTTGGGTCTGCTTTTTGGACTATCTGTCCATCTCGCCCATTACATAGAACCGAAACAGTTCCAGTTTCAACAGCTTCGTTATATTCTAATAAACCATTACCGTTACTATCCTCTCCTGTAAGTATTGCTAAGCCATTACTGCGATAGTTGCATTTATCTTCAATTCTCTGGATTACATCATTTTCATCATCTCTCGCACTTTTGTAATCTACTTGTCTAATTAGGACATTTTGATATTTCCTTGCCTTACTCTCTTCATCGCTAACATTTCCACTTGAATCGTTGCAGGAGACAAATAGAATAGAGGGCAATAGTAGATAGATAAATTTTCTCACCATCGGACAATCCTTTTTTACTATGTATGTTTTCTAAAACCATATCCAAATATCGTTATCTTATGGAATATTATCAAATTAGTTTGTTATACTTTTTGACAAAAAATTGGAGGAGTTGCTATGGCAAAAGTTACTATTAGCAAAATGTGTGGCTGTGTTAAAAAAGAGGAAATGCCACAAGTTCAAGAGTTTTCATCGGTTGATGAAGCTTTAAAAGTAGCGAAAGAGATGACCACTAAGATGAATGATGAGTTTTGTGGAAAACATAACTTTTCAGTTGTCCAAAATGGAGAAGAGATTACTATCCAAGTAGTTGAAAATAAGAGATAGGAGAACTCCTATCCCCCTATTTGCGATAGAAATTGGTTTCTATATTCCCATTTCTCTAGCTCTCCCCTAAATGATGAGGTAGTTGTAATAGAGTTACATTTCTCTACCCCCCTCATCTCCATACACATATGACGAGCTGATACTACAACTCCAACCCCTTTTGGGCTTATAGCCTTCTCAATTGTGTTTGCTATCTGTTCAGTCATATTCTCCTGAATTTGCAATCTTCTAGCGAAAACTTCCACAACTCTTGGGATTTTACTTAATCCAGTAACTACACCATTTGGAATATATCCAATATGGACTTTTCCAATAATAGGTAACATGTGATGTTCGCACATAGAATAGAATTCTATATCTTTCACTACAACCATTTCACTATTTGAGGTTTTGAAAAGGGCAGAGCGGAGAATCTCCTCTCCATTTTGGGAATACCCACTAAATAGGTGTTCAAACGACTTAGCAACTCTATAAGGGGTCTTTATCAACCCCTCACGATTTGTATCCTCTCCTATTGCTTCTAATATCTCTTTTATAGAAGCCTCTATTTTCCTACTATCCATTATAGAAAACTTAAAAATGCACTTCTACCAAATTTTTGAGCTAATGCTTTTGCGGTAGCCCCTCGATGATTGACAAAATCTTTATTAGCCCCCTTTTCAACCAAAATTTTTCCAAACTCTGGTCTATCATCTACAACAGATTCCATAAGAGGAGTCCAACCAACCTTATCTACAAAATTTATATCAGCTCCTTTTTCTAATAGAAGATTGAATATCTCCATTTGACCATATCTAATCGCTATATGGAGGAGTGAAGAGCCAAAGTCTTTCGATTCACTCAAATTCACATCTATTCCATTTTCCAATGCCAATTGGACGGCTTCAATATCACCTTTTTTAATGAAAAATTCCATAATAGAGAACTCATCAACTTCACCATCTCTAAAACCATAGTTTCTAATAGCTTCTATTCTCTCGTCATTCAAAAATTGAAATTTAGCTAAAACCTCATCTAATTTCATACCTACTCCTAATATGAGTTTCCAAATTTTATCTAACTTTCCAACCTAGATAGGCTGTTATCTCTCCAAGAAACGAGGTAGCAATAGATTTGAAAAATCTATCCAATTCATTATCTTTCTCCCAAATTGGATTTGTAACCCCTGATAACTCCTCTACCCTCTTTTCAGCATCTATAATAGTTCCTGTGGCATCTATTAATCCAACCCCTAAGGCTTGTCGAGCTGTAAAGATATGGGCATCTGCAAACTCATTGGAACGGTTCAAATCCAATCCCCGAGCCTTTGCCACATCTGTAACAAAAGTTTTATACATGTCTTTTATAACCTTTTCTATCTCCTCCTCCTCATAAGGTAGCCACTCTCTTGAACCTGTTCCAACCTCCTTATATTTTCCCATCTTTACAACCTGCGGAGATATTCCTATCTTCTCTGCAAGTTGTTGATAGTTGAAACCACTAAATATCACCCCTATCGAACCTATCAAACTACCTCGATTGGCAATTATCTCATTGCTCCATATAGCTGAATAGTAGCTACCACTCGCCAAAGTTCCAGATGCATATGTAACTACTACCTTTTTTTTAGCTATTTTCTTAACTATATCTGAAATCTCTATCGATTTATCAACAGCTCCACCGACAGAGTCGATAATTAGCAAAACTCCTCTAATTTCATCGTTCTCGTAAATCTCTCTAAGTTCGTCAATAATATCATCAGCTATAAATATCTCTCCTTTGATATAGACCTTTGCTAAATTGTAATCCTTGACCTCCTCTTCACTAGGAGAGAAGAGCCATATTACAAATACTAAAAATAGTAGAGCCTTGAAATGGTTTCGAATGAAATCTAGGAACTTCTTTATCTTCTCCTTCATCACTCCACCTCATCGAGATATGCGATGATGTCTCTATATGAGTTTTTAAATGCTTCAATACCATCTATCTTCAATTTGGATAGAACTTCTTCTATGGAGTAACTTTTTTCAATCTCTTCAAAGATTTTCTGCTCCTGTTCAGGGGATAGAGGAAATTTCACATCTCCACCGCCTCCACTCTGGATATATGCCTCTATCGTTTTTAATGGAGCGGTATTGATGCTATTTGGAGTGAGCAACTCTCTAATATAGTAGTCAGCTGGTAAAGAGGAGTCTTTTACTCCTGTTGAAGCAAAAAGAGGAGTGATATTGGAATAGTTCCGTTTAGTGATTTCTCTATATATCTTGGAACTATTGGCTATCCCAAAGTGTTTCGATGAGGTGGCTCTATCGAGGCGACTAACAAAAATTGACAATACCCCTTGACCTCCACCTTTCTGAATAGCTTCGGCAGACTTTATAGCCTCTTCAAGAGAAAAAATTAGGGTAGCATTGATAGGAATTCCAAGAGATGCCAATTTCTCCATTGCAATATATCCCGCCTCTGTGGCTGGAATTTTTATCATCACATTTGGATAGCCTATCTTTTCAAATATCCTTTTTCCCTCTTCAATAGTGTTAGTTGCATCGTCGGCAAAAAATGGATTTACTTCAATAGATACAAATCCCCTTTTTCCCTTTTGATACAGAGGTAATAGCTGTTCTGCTGTTGTTCGAATATCTGTAATAGCTAACTCCTCGTATATCTGTTCGGCTGAAAGGTTGCGGGATTTCAACTCTCGTATCTGTTGAAGATAGCTATCAGACTTGGTAAAAGCTTGTTGAAATATGGCAGGGTTTGATGTAGCTCCATCAATAATATTCTGCTCTACCAACTTTCCAAAATCGCCACTTTCCAAAAATTTCCGTTCGATAAAGTCGAGCCATAAAGAGAACATTTTCCAATCCTTTTAAAAATAGTCTTTTTGGTAAAATGTAAATTATTACACAAAATAGGAAATATCTATATGCTAACAATAGCACTACCGAAAGGGCGAATAGCCAACGAAACTCTACAACTTTTTCAAAAGATATTTAATCAAGAGTTCAAATTTGAAGATAGAAAATTGATATTAGAAAAAGGGGGGTTTAGGTTTCTGTTGGTTCGTAATCAAGATGTTCCAATCTATGTCTATCATCAGTCGGCTGATATTGGGGTAGTCGGATTAGATGTGTTAGAGGAGAAGGATTTGGATTTGGTTCGTCTCCTAGATTTGAAGGGGGGATATTGCAGGGTGGCTATTGGAATGAAAAAAGGGGAAAAACCAGATTACAATAGACCAGATATAGTGGTAGCTACCAAAATGGTAAATATTACAGAGAAATTTTTCTCTCAAAAAGCTATATCCCCAAAAATTATCAAACTTTACGGCTCAATAGAATTAGCTCCACTTGTAGGACTTGCTGATATGATAGTTGATATTGTCGAGACTGGAACTACGATGAAACAGAATGGATTGGAAGTGGTCGATGTGATAATGGAATCTACCACCCATCTTATAGCTAATAAGCACTCATTTATTGAAAAGAAAAAAGAGATATTAGAGCTATATAGCAAATTGGAAAGAGTTGTAAATGTTTGATTTGGGTTTTTCAGAGATACTACTCATAGCGGTAATAGCTATCGTCATATTAGGACCTGAAAAGTTACCTGAGGCATTGGCTCAAACTTTCAAATTCTTTAAAAGAGTGAAAAATGTCGTTTTCGATATAAAAGATAGTATTGATAAGGAACTCCAAATTGAGGAGTTACGAGAAGAGGCAAATAGATATAAAGAGGAACTAATGTCAGCTTCTAAGAAGTTGGAGGAGTTGGCAAATATGGAAATTGCTGAACCTATAAATAGCGAAGTAAGAACTATCGAAAAGACCAAACAGGAGGTAACTCTAAAAAAGGAGAGTGCAAAAGCTCAACTAAAAGCCCTATTAGAGGATAAAAAAGATGTTTGAATCTCTACGACCTCATCTAGTCGAACTTAGGCAAAGGTTGATAGTTATTGTCCTAACTATGGTTGTTCTCTTTATTCTCTCTTTTATCTACTACTCCCCTATTTTGGAGTGGATAACCCAGCCCCTAAATGATGCTCTAAATTCTGTTGGAAACATTATGGAAAATGCACAAGAGGGAAAGGTTACCACCCATCAAGTTGGAGGGGCTTTCTTTGTAGCTATGAAAGTAGCTTTTTTCTCATCTCTCCTATTGAGTATGCCTGTAATTTTGTGGCAGATATGGAAATTTGTAGCTCCCGGATTGTATGAGCATGAGAAAAAATTGGTAATCCCTTTTGTGGTTGGTGGTAGTGTTATGTTTGCTCTCGGAATCCTTTTCGCCTACTATATAGTAACCCCTTTTGGATTTGAGTTTCTAATTGCTTTTGGTTCTGAAAACTTTATCCCATATATCAATATTGAGGACTATCTCGGTTTCTTTATGAAAATTCTATTTGGATTTGGGATAGCTTTTGAGCTACCTATATTCATTATGTTTTTAGCAATTATGGGATTGGTAACTGATAAATCTCTAATAGACTTTTTCAAATATGCAGTTCTAATAATATTCATTTTTGCAGCTATTCTAACCCCTCCTGATGTTCTAACTCAGATGTTGATGGCGATACCTCTAATTCTCTTATATGCTATCTCCATAGTAATAGCAAAGATTATCAATCCACATAAAGAGGAAGAGTAATGGCTAAATTTCCTGACCCATTCAATGACACCCTAACAGAAGAGGAGATGCTCAAAAAGATTGAAAATAAACTAAGAGAGGACTTAAAAAGGGATAGGATTAGAGCCTATATTTTTGTAAATGGAGCATTGGAAAATAGGGAAAGTCTAAAACAGCTATTTATGGAGAGTGAAGAGTTTCCCCCTGAACTTAGAGAGCAGTATTTGGAAATTGACAAACAAGAAAAAGAATATATGGAGCAATTAGAAAAACTGAAAGAAGAACTCAAACCCCATAAACCGAAAGCAGAGGCTTACTATCTTACTAATGAAATCTTGAAAGATGAAGAGGTTAGAGAACGGTTTGAGATGATTGAATATTTTCCTCGTCGGGAAAGAGTTCTCTATTACCATCTGGAATTTCTATTTAGCAATGATGGTAAATATCTTATGGAAAAGGTTCTTCCAAAACTGATTGGGGTAAAAGGGAAAAATCTATTAGCCATTATTCGATTTAAACTTTTTGATGCTAAGTGTTATCGTGATGTAGAAGATGATGATGACTTAGAAATCAAGAAGGAAAAGGAGACATATATAGACTGTTGCGAACAGTGTATCGATGAGGTAGCCCGTTTTGGAAATATGGAGGATAGAGAGGGAGTATTTCACTTTGTCGGAATAGATGAAGGAAAAGAGAATCTATTCAATCTCTCTATCCGATTTCTCCTCTCTCTCATTGAGTTCAATATCACCCGTTATCTTCAACTGGAAATTACCCAAGAGGAAATCAGATTTACCACAGAGATAGAGCAAGGGGAAAAGCTTCTTGACCATGCCAGAAGAGTAAAAAAGCCCATTGCTGAAACAAATGAAGCACGGGAGTTGGTCGAAAAGTTGGAAATATTTCGTAGATTTATTTCATATGCTAATGAATACCAACTTATCCGAGACATAAGCAAACAAAAACTGGGAGAGAAAGCAGAAGAGCTTATAGAAATTATTGAAAGTAGTCAAAAAGTAGAACTGAAAGAGAATATATTGAAAGCCGATGAATTGAATCTCAATAGTGAAAATATAGAGAATATCGATGAGGTTGAGGAAAACATTCCTCCGCAAGTTATGAAATTGAAAAAGGAGTTCATCAAGACTGAACAATTTATTAGAGATGTAAAAGAGAGTAAGAAATTGAAAAAAGAGAGATTGGAGAAATTGATAAAAGATAGCGAAAAAGGAGAACCCTACTATTACAAATATATAAATCGAGCTCTCTATATTTTGAAATTTTTCAACTTTGATATTGAAATGAAATTACAAGATTTTCTAAAAGATACTGACAAATATGGTGGGGCTGTATATAAATTACACGACCCATTAGAGAGATTTTACCGACGACCTGAAACTATAAAGGAGTATCTAGACAATACTTACAATACTCTCAATATGATATATAAAAAACAGTTTGCCACTATCAAAAGATTTGATGATGGATATGAGTTGGCAAAACAGATAAATTCTATCTTATTGAAATTTGCATCAACTATAAAAGAGTTGAATAATCCGGGCGGTCAATAGATGAAAATAGCATTTTTGAGTAATGTAGATTATAACCTCTACTTTTTCAGACTTGATATTATGAAAGCTCTACAAGAGAGAGGAGATAAGGTATATGCAGTTATCCCAAAAGGAAAATATGCCGACCTCATCGCAAAAGAGGGAATAGAGGTAGTAAATTACAACCTATCTCGTAAAAGTCTCAACCCATTTAGTGCTGTCTCTTCAATCTTGGAACTGAAAAAGATATTTCAGAAGTTGGATATAGACATTCTCCACACCTTTACCGTGAAACCTAACATATTTGGAACTTTTGCGGGAAAGATGGCAGGAGTTCCAAAGATATACAATTTAGTTGAGGGGTTAGGTTCTTTCTATGTAGATAATTCGGTAAAAAGTAGGATAGTTCGGTATATCATTGAGAAACTATATAGGATTACTTTTAGACTCTCCAATTTGGTTGTTTTTGTAAATAGCGACGACCCCCGATACCTTTTGGAAAGGGGAATAATTTCACAAGAGAAGATAAAAATTATCAAATCTGTTGGAATAGATACGGAAGAGTATCAGAGTGAAAAAGTCCCTGATGAGGTAAAAGAGCATCTTAGAAGAGAGTTGGGGATAGGAGAAGGTGATAGAGTTGTAATTATGGTAGCCCGTGCAATTCTCCACAAGGGGACTAAGGATTTTTATAAATCGGCTGAGATTTTGGAGAAAAAGGGATATATATTCCTATTTGCCGGTGATATAGATGAAGGCAATCCATTTAGTATGGATAGAAAATTTATGGAAAGTGGAAAAGTGAAATGGTTAGGTTGGAGAGATGATATTAAAGAGTTGCTATCAATTTCAGATATTGTAGTTCTACCTAGTTACAGAGAAGGAATTCCAAGCACCCTCTTAGAGGCATGTTCAATGGGAAAACCGATAGTAGCCACCGATGTAGTCGGTTGTCGTGAGTGTGTAGATAATGGAGAGAATGGGTATCTAGTTCCAATAGAGTCCCCTGAAAAATTAGCCTGTAAGATAGATACCATTTTGGAAACCCCAGAACTATATTCCTACATGTCGAAGAATTCTCGGAAAAAGGCTATTGAAGAGTTTGATATTAAAAATATAGTTTCTCAATATTTGGAGTTGTATAGATGATTGGGATAATTATGTTCTTTACCGCCTTAGCCCTGTTGCTCTTAGGTATTCCAGTGGCTTTTGTCTTTGGAACAACAGCAATAATATTTACGATAATTTCTCTCGATTTTGGATTTGAGATATTCAATTTCTTACCATTTCGTATTTATGGAATAATGCAGAACTTCACCCTAATATCTATCCCTCTATTTATTCTCATGGGAACTATTTTGGAAAAGAGTGGATTAGCTGAAAATCTACTCAAAACTATGGGTAGTCTTTTGGGTCGATTTCGAGGGGGATTGGCTATTTCAGTGGTATTGGTTGGATTGATATTAGCTACCGCTACTGGAATAGTTGGAGCTTCTGTGGTGATGATGGGAATTATCTCTCTACCTGTTCTATTGAAATATCGGTATGACAAGGCTTTGGCGAGTGGAACGATATTGGCGAGTGGAACATTAGGGCAGATAGTCCCCCCTTCAATAGTTCTTATTATTCTTGCCGATGTGATGAATCTCTCAATTGGAGACCTCTTTTCAGCTTCACTAATTCCATCGATGATATTGGTAGCTCTCTATATTTTGTATATTGTCTTCAAAACCTCATCGAGTTCCAATCCACCTGAAAAAGTAGATTTAGGAGATATTACAACTTTCGAACTTCTCAAATCTCTTCTACCTCCTCTATTTCTGATGGTGGCCGTCTTAGGTTCTATATTTGCAGGAATTGCTTCACCTACTGAATCGGCTTCAATAGGGGTTTTAGGTGCTGTTTTATTAACTATCTTGAATAGAAAATTTTCTATAAAACTGATGAAAGAGGCATCAGATGAGACCCTGAAAATTACAGGAATGGTATTCATGATACTTTTCGGAGCTACCGCCTTTTCGCTTGTCTTCAATGAATGGGGGGGAACTGATTTATTGCTCAAAATATTTACAGAGGAGATAGGGGATAAAAATCTATTTGTAGCTATCTCAATGGGGATAATATTTCTCTTAGGCTTCTTTATAGATTTCATAGAGATAGCTTTTGTAGTTGTCCCTATCTTAGAGCCGATAGTAGTGGAGTTTGGAATAGACCCGCTTTGGTTTGCTATTTTGATAGCTATAAATTTGCAGACCTCATTTTTAACTCCACCATTTGGATTTGCTCTATTTTTTCTAAAAGGGGCAGTGGGAAATCTTGTGGATACCCTTAGTCTCTATCGTGGAGTAATTCCATTCATCATTATCCAGCTTATAGTCTTAGGAATTGTCTTTCTCTTTCCGGGGATTCTCTAAATCTTGCAAAGATTCTCTAAATTTTGTTTGAAAGTTGGATAGTGTTTTGGAATGCTTTGTATGCTTTTCCACTTTCCAAACTCTCTCGGGCTATCTCTAAACCGTCTTGAATGTCTCTCGCCTTTCCGTCAGCCACAAACCCAACCGCTGAATTTAGTAAAACAATATCCCTTTTTGCCCCCCTCTCTCTATTTTGGAGAATATCCAATAGAATTTTTCCATTAGTTTTCGCATCTCCACCTTTTATCTCTTCGAACTTAGCCCGTCTAATTCCAAACTTTTCAGGGTCTATCTCTCCCTCTACTATTTTTCCATGCTTCAACTGGACAAAATAGGTAATGTCTGATATTGAAACCTCATCAACTCCATCATTTCCACTAACTACAATAGCCGAATCCATATCCAAAAGTTGTAGAGCCTCTGCTATCGGTTTCAAGTAACTTCTATCAAATACACCTATTAGCTGTTTTTTCACATTTGCCGGATTTGTCAAAGGACCTAAGATATTGAAAATAGTTCGATGAGGTAGCGATTTTCGAATAGGCATAATATGCTTCATCGCTGGGTGGTGCTTCTGAGCAAACATAAAAGTAAAACCGCTGTTTTGAAGTAGGATAGCATGTTGCATAGGGGATAAATCCAAATTGAACCCTAAAACCTCCAAAACATCAGCACTGCCAGATTTACTCGTGATACTTCTATTGCCGTGTTTAGCCACATAGCTACCACCACCTACCATAACAAATGCGGTAGTTGTAGAGATATTGAAACTACCACTCTTATCCCCGCCAGTCCCGCAATTGTCTATTAGCCTATCTTGAAATTCACTATCAACATGAACAGGGATAGCATAGCTTTTCATAGCCTCCATTGCTCCGGCTATCTCTTCTCCGCTCTCCCCCCTCTGATAGAGGGAAACCAAAATCTCTCTAATTTCCTCTTCGCTTAGTTCATTCCTAAATATTTTGTGAAAAACTCTATTACTCTCCTCTCTCGTCATCTTCTCCCCTTTTCTTCAAATCTATATTTCCACTTTCGCTACTCTCTTTCTCTACTGCTTCACTTTCTCCATTCTCTTTCTCGTCTTCTCCATCTTCTACACTTTCGCTATTCTCTTTTTTCTCTTCATTTTCTTTTTCGATAGGTTGTAATAGAGATTCTAGATTATTCTCTTTTTCGAACTCGGCAATAATTTTGCGAACCTCATCACCTGTGATAGTTTCGGTCTCATAGAGAGAGGCGACCATCTGCTCAATAGCTTCGCGATACTTTTCGATAAGGGATTTCACCCTGCTATATCGCTCCTCCAAAGTATCTCTAATAAACTTATCTACCTTCTTAGCTGTCTCTTCTGAAAATTCGCGAGTTGCTCCAAATCCATTACCTAAAAAGGAGTTTCTTTGCTTTTCAAGCACCATTAACCCCGCAACTTCACTCATACCATAATATTGAACCATCGATTTGACTATATCGGTAGCTCTTTCAAGGTCATTACTTGCACCAGTTGAAACCTCTTGAAAAAATATCTCCTCAGCTGCTCGACCTCCAAGCAAAACATCAACCTCTGCTAATAGTTCATGTTTTTGAGCTAAAAATTTGTTTTCCTCAGGAGTATTTAGAGTATATCCGAGAGCAGCCAATCCTCTTGGGACGATAGAGACCTTATTTACCCTTTTCGCCCCTTTGGTGATTTCTGAAATAAGGGCATGACCACTTTCGTGATATGCAACTATCTTTTTCTCTTTTGGATTTATTCTCCTGCTCTTCTTTTCAAGTCCAGCTATCGCTCTCTCTACTGCCTCTTTAAAATCGGCTTGGGTTACACTCTCTCTATTTTTCCGCCCTGCAAGTAGTGCCGCCTCATTTACAATATTTGCTAAGTCGGCTCCTGCAAGTCCCGCCGTCATTCTCGCTATCTCTTTAATATCTACATCATCATCTAATTTGTAGTCTTTGATATGGACATTGAGAATATCTATTCTACCCTGAAAATCGGGCTTATCGACCAATACCTGTCTATCAAACCGCCCTGGTCTAAGTAGGGCAGGGTCTAATATTTCCGGTCTATTTGTCGCTGCTAAGACTATAATAGGTAAATTGGAATTGAACCCGTCCATCTCAGCCAGTAGCTGGTTTAGGGTCTGTTCTCTCTCGTCGTTTCCACCGCCAATCCCGCTAGTGGCTCTGCTTTTTCCGATGGCATCTATCTCATCGATAAATATTATCGCCGGTGCATCTTTTTTAGCCTGTTCAAAGAGTTCGCGAACCCTTGAAGCTCCAACCCCTACAAACATTTCAATAAAACTACTACCGGCTACCGAGAAAAATGGAACTTCTGCCTCTCCTGCTACCGCTTTTGCAAGTAGAGTTTTTCCAGTCCCCGGAGGTCCTACAAGTAAAACACCTTTTGGAATTTTTGCACCAAGTGATATATATCGTTCTGGATATTTGAGGAAATCGACTATCTCTTTTACCTCCTCTTTTGCCTCTTCGCTACCTGCAACATCGCTAAATTTGGTTTTTGGTTTTTCAGAGTTTATCAGCCTCTTATTCCCCATTCCCAACATACCGCCACCAAAATTCTTCTGAATTCGGTTCGTGAAAAGTATCCACAATCCAAAGAGTATCAAGAATGGGAAGAGCCACCCAAACATATCTAAAAACCAGTTGCTCTCATCAAAACCGCTATATCTAACTCCATTTTCATCTAGTAGCTGAATTAGAGAAGTATCAAACGGCACTAATTTAGTATAGTAAGCAATCAGATGTCCATTTTCAAACCCCAGAGCCTTTATATGAGTCTGTCCGATAGCTACCTCGCGAATAGCATGGGACTTTATCAACTCCTTCAATTCTGAATAGCTAATCTCTCTATGTCTTGTAACTTGTGAGGAGAAATCGCTATCTTGTATTAGAAGTTTTACGACAAAAATCGTAATTAGAGAAAAAATAGCAAATGTAATTAAAGGGTTTTTGTTAAAAAAGTTATCGTCTTTTTTTTGCTTATTGCTCAATAACTATCCTTTTAAAATATTGTAATATTGGGTCTTAGAATTCTACCAAACATAGGTATATCGTATATATGTTACTTTTCCAATTTGATACAATATGAAATCTACTTCTAAGGTAACAAGGTTGGGAATGAGTCAAGAGACTAAACAGAGTGCAGTTTCAGAAGAACAGGAAAAAAATGAGTTTGCTGAACTGCTCGATAAACAATTCGATTCCTCCAATGAAAAAAAGGTTGGTGATGTAGTTGAGGGGATTATTTCAGAAATCCGAAAAGATGAAAATAGAGTTATGGTCTATATTGAAGGGGAAAAACGAGAGTCCCCAATATCTATCGGTGAGATTCTAGACATCAAAGGCGATCTCCTATATCAGAAGGGAGATACCATCAAAGTAGTTATCGTAGGATTTACCAAAAATGGAACTTATAGAATCTCCCACTCAAAATATAGAGAGAGTGAAGCTGTCAAGAAGTATATAGAGACGAATGGAGTTGATAATCTAATAGGTCAAACTATTAACGGTTACATTAGACGAGTTTCACCAAAAGGTTACACTATTTTATACAAAGATATGCCTTTCTTTCTGCCTCATAAATGTGCCTTTTTGGTCAATAGAGACGGTAGAAAGTTGGATCAAACCAAAAAAGTTCGGGCAACTATCGTGAGTGTTCATCCCGAAAAGAACCTCATCGTTGTCTCTCGTAAGAAATATATAAAAGATGAAATTAGAAAACGAAAAGAGATGGTCGATGAAATCCTAAAACAGGAAGTTGTCCAGGCTAAGATAATAAAGGTGTTGAAAGAAAAATTGATTGTCTCTATTGACAAACAGATAGAGGGGTATATTAGCAACGATGAGGTAAGCCATAAAGGAAAGATACACAACCTTTACCGATTATTCAAACCGGGAGAGGTTGTAGATGCAAAGGCTATTGGATACGACGAGAAAGATAGAATTTTGAAGCTTTCCATAAAAGCTCTTACTGTTGACCCTTGGATTGAGATTCAGGAGCAGGTAGAGGTTGGAGATATTATCGAGGTTACAGTTAGCCATGTATTGAAATATGGTGCATTTGTTGATGTGGGTAACGGTGCCGAAGGTTTTCTACATGTTTCTGAAATATCTTGGGACAAAAGGATAGAAAGTCCTCAGAAGTATCTTAAACAAGGTGATGTATTAGAGGTAGAGGTTATCGAAATTGACCCTGAACAGAAAAGATTAAGAGTTTCGAGAAAGCGACTATTACCTAAGCCTTTCGAGGTATTTAAACAGAAATATAAAAAGGGTGATATTATCACTGGTAAAGTTGTAGATATTGCAGATTTTGGGGCATTTATCCAAGTTACTGACCAAATTAAGGGACTTCTACGAAATAGGGACTACGATTGGGATAGAAATTCCACATGTAAAGACCATCTCAAAAAGGGTGATGAGGTTGAGGTCAAAATCACCATTATTGACGATGAAAACGAAAAAGTTTGGCTAAGTCGAAAAGCTCTATTAGAGACTCCTACTCAGCAGTTTGCTAAAACTCACAAAGTTGGCAATATTGTCAAAGGGACAATTAGAGATATTAAAGATTTCGGTGTCTTTGTAACTATTGATAATAATGTTGATGCTCTTATTCGAAAAGAGGATATTCCTTCTAAACAGTTTGAGGAGTTGAAGCAGGGTGATGAGGTTGAAGCTGTAATTGTCCATCTCGACCCTAAACGGGACAAGGTTCGACTCTCTATCACAAGGTTGGAGAAAAAAAGAGAGAGAGAACTCTTAAAAAGTATCAATGCTAAAAATAGTGATAAAAATACTCTTGGGGATATTCTTAAAGATAAAATCAACCTCTAATAGATAGATGCAACCTCAAATTCTCCTCCCCGTTCTAATATTTGCTATTGGAATGGGGATATTTCTCACAAACTATTTGATAAATATCAATGATGTTGAGGTTGCCCCTCCTGACACCAGCCGAGAGGAGAAGATATACACCAAAAGCGAACTCCTCCAAGCTCCAAAAAATACCGAGACAGAGAGCAGTAGCTGGTTAGAACACTTTAAAACAAGTTGGGTTAAAGATTACCACTACCCAGTAGTAGAGGTCTCTATAAAACTCCCTCTGAATAAAAAAAAAGAAATTCACTATTTCACCCTTGAAACTGAATACCTCGAACCTTACCAAAATTTTTGTGTCAATCAAGTTTTAAACAGATTTAGCAATGTAAATTATAAAATGGTAGAAAGTGGAGACAAGATAAAATTTAGAATATTTTCTACCAATAGAGAGGTTTTGGAAACTCTTAAAAAAGAGTTTGAAAACTTCGAAATAGAAACTATTTTGAAATAGGATAGATAGATGAGAAAACCTAAAATTACCATTTGCGACCATATCCATGAAAGTGGAATAGAGCTTCTCAAAAATGAGAAAGATATAGAATTTGAAAATTTAGCCCATTTGGATAAAAAAGAACTTCTAAATCATATAGCTGATAGCGATGTTCTTATTACCAGAAGCTCCACCGAAGTAAATAGAGAACTTTTGGAAAGTGCTAAGAATTTGAAAGCTATCGTTAGGGCTGGTGTTGGAGTTGATAATATAGATATAGATGAAGCGAGTAAAAGAGGGGTCATTATCATGAATGTCCCTACCGCCAATACCATCGCAGCCGTTGAATTGACTATGGCTCATATGTTGAATAATATGAGATTTTTTCCATATGCCCACAACCACCTAAAACATGAAAGAGTTTGGAAACGGGAAAAGTGGTATGGACACGAATTGAAAGGGAAAAAGTTAGGAATTATCGGATTTGGAAATATTGGTAGTAGAGTTGGAATTAGAGCTAAGGCATTCGAAATGGAGGTTATCACCTACGACCCATATATAGACCCTTCAAAAGCTACTGACCTTGGAATTACCTACACTGAGAATTTCGATGATATTTTGGCTTGTGATATTATCACTATCCACACCCCGAAAAATGAAGAGACAATAAATATGATTTCATTTGAAGAGATTGAGAAGATGAAAGATGGGGTGGTTCTTATCAATTGTGCTAGGGGTGGTCTCTACAATGAAGAGGCTCTACTACAAGGGTTGAAGAGTGGAAAAATTCGCTCAGCTGGTATAGATGTATTTGAGAAAGAACCAGCCACCGATAATCCTCTGCTCGATTTGGACAATGTAACTGTTACACCTCATCTAGGTGCAAATACTGTTGAATCCCAATTCAATATTGCAACCCAAGCAGTCTCACAAGCTATCCAAGCAGTAAAAGGGATAGCCTATCCAAATGCTCTCAATCTACCTGTCGGAGATGGTGAAATTCCCGATTCAATTCGTCCATATCTCAATTTGATTCAGAAAATAGGATTTATGTCTGCTAAATTGAATCGAGGTAATATCAAATCCATAAA
>DTUW01000127.1 GCA_012963895.1 Campylobacterales bacterium
TTTCGGGTTTCTTTGCTCCACCATTAGAATTGGAATTCAAACTCTATCCAGACCTATTTTTCCAAAAAAAGGCTAAGGGCAAAATATTTGTAAATTACATATTTCCAACAGCAGTCCAAAAAGAGTCAATAGCAAATATTCTAATAAATGATAAATTTGTTTCTCAGGTCTCTATGCTTGAAGAGCGAGATACTCAAAATCTTAAAGAGTATCTATTTTTGGATACTCGAACTCCGAGCGAATATCCAGCCTCTCTGTTGAGAGGAGGAAAAAATAGCTTGAAAATTGATATGAAGATGATTCCTCTAAGTTGGAATCCAAAAACCTTACAAGCTACTATCATGGACGATTCCTATTTTGAAATACCAGAAGCGAGACACTGGATAGGTATGGCAGACCTACAAGATTTCACTTTATCAGCTTTCCCATTTTCTATATATCCAGATTTACAAGATACACATATTCTACTTACAGATAAGAGAGTTTCAACTCTTGAAGCTCTTATGCAGATAATGAGATTTTTGGGGGAGAATTTGAAGTATCCACCCTACTATCTCACTATTGGAGATAATTTAGATGAGGTTGCAAAAAATAAAAATTTGATAGTTTTAGGAGAATACAATGAGAAGTGGGGAGAGATATATCAAAATGCCCCATTAGTTTTAACTAAACACGGTTATATTAGAGATATAGACCTCTCTAATAAATTTGCTGAAACAGTAGAAGAGCTGGAAGAGAAAAATATAGATGAGAGTGAAGAGGATAGAAAACAGTTTATTAGACTGTTTGAGACAACTGAAAAGAGTGAATATCTAATAACCCAGTTTTTTCAATCTCCCTTTAATTCAGACAAAACTATTTTGATGTTTAATGGACAAGATATAGATATTAAAGCTGAGATAAAACAGGTATTAGATGCTAAGTTTAGAGGAAAAATAAAAGGGGATTTAGTTATTACAAAACTTACAGGTAAAGGAAGTAGAGAAATATATAACTTTGATGTTCAGCCCCCATATTATGTTGGGGATTTTGATACTATAAGTAGGGTCTATTTTTTAATAGGAAGCAATCCCCTGCTATTTGTCGGTTTGTCGGTATTTCTCATAATCTTGATTGTCTATTTTCTGAGAAAAACTCTACTACTATATAGGATGAGACATCATGAAAGTGATGCTAGTGCAAATGATTAGATTGATATTTATTATGACATTGGGTAGTTCCAGTCTATTTGGACTAAATTACAACTATTGGAAAATGTTTAAAAAGAACTTCATATCTTCACAAGGAAGGGTTATAGATAGATTTAATAGCAATATTACCCATACTGAATCGATTGGCTATGGTCTCTTTTTTTCGGTCTCATATGGAGATAGGAAAACTTTTGATTTGATTAGAAAATGGTTACATAACAATATAGAAGTAAATAAAATGGGATTGTATGGTTGGAAATGGGGCAAGAGAGATGATGGAAGTTGGGGAATGTTAGATATGAATAATGCCACAGATGGGGATATGTGGATAGCATACTCCCTTTTATTAGCTTATGAGAAGTGGAATGATGTGAAATATCTTGGAGAGGCTCAAAAATTGATTAGTGCAATTAAAAAACATACAATCATAAAGGTTAATGGAAAATATTTACTACTCCCCGCCCAGTTTGGATTTGTTAAGAAAGACCATATTAAACTAAATCCATCATATACTATCCCATTTATCTTTGAGAAATTTAGCATATATGATAAGGATAAACTATGGAAAGCCTTTTTACTCGATTCAATAGATATGTTTCAAAATTCGGCAGTTGGTAATTTGAGAATTCACCCAGACTGGATAAAACTAGATTTGAAGAGTAACCAATACACCTACTACGAAAATGAGTCTATCTTTGGATTTGACTCTATTAGAGTTCCCCTATTCTTGGGTTACCAATACAAAATTACTAAACGAGATTATCTAAAATCGATATTGAGAGGATATATAGTTCTCTTAAAATATATCAAAAAATTGAATAAATATATATTCCAGATAGATTTTAAGAATCATCGGATTAGATACAAATATCCACCATATGGCTTCCTAGCAGTATATAGCTACCTATACAAACTATTCCACATTACCCCACCACCTTCAATCCATAGAAAAATAGAAGAGGGCATTAAAAATGAGACTAATAATTACTACTCTTTTAGCTTATTACTTTTTACTGATATTTTCAACTAATCAACTTTTTGGATTGAGTTCGCTGTATGAAAAACAAATCCTTGCACTTGGTCAAAAGTATGAGAGGAATGGGGAGTATCAGAGAGCTTATGAACTCTATCAGGAATATCAAGCAAACAACCTCCCTTCTCCAAAGATAGCAGAAAGATTAAATGCTATTAAACCATTGATAGGTGGTGGTAAAAAAACAGTAAAAAGGTCTGGAAAAATAGGTAAATTACCCCAGAAATTTTATGCTGTTCAAGTATTGACAACTAAACATAAATATAGAAAATCTGCCGAGAGGGAAAAGAGTAGATTGGAGGGTTACGGTTTAAGTTGTTACTTTAAATCTGGCAAACATCTATATCTTCGATGTAATCCTGTAAAAACTAAGGGAGAGCTAAAAGAAGCCATATCAATTCTAAAAAGTATTGGAAAAGACTTTTTTATAGTTAGAGATAGCAATCCACCCATCTTACCCATTTCCTCTTCTCCGATACCTAAACAGTCTGCACAAATAGAGAAAATCAAGTCTCGTCAAAAGCCCAAATCTATACAGGAAACTACCAAGCCTAAACCTATAAAACAACTTTCAACAAACAAAAATACCAGGCCATCTTTAAATAGAAATTCTCATAAAGGTATCCAGAAAAAGAAAAAAAAGATAGAGAAAGCATCAAAATATACAATAAATCAGGGGTATAAGGCTTTAAACGACAAACAATTTACAAAAGCTAAACTGATATTTTCTGATATATTGAAATATCAACCAGATAATATTGATGCCGCTTTTGGATATGCCCTCGTCTTTATGAATGAAGGTGATTGGACAAAGGCATATA
Organism: Campylobacterales bacterium; assembly: GCA_012963895.1. GTDB lineage: Bacteria > Campylobacterota > Campylobacteria > Campylobacterales > Thiovulaceae > UWMA-0117. Next base: position 3,045 of record DTUW01000127.1, read on the forward strand.
TTACTTTAAATAAAATTATTGACAAAACAGACAGAGAAGATATACATAAAACATATAAATCTGTTATTTACAACATGAACCTCAAAAAAGGTTGGAAAAATGTAGCAAGTGACCCTGCTAAATCTATTGAATATTTTCAAAAAGCTGGTGAAATTCAAATGACCTCTGATGTAAGTGAAGGGCTTGCCTATGCATATAATAATAATAAAGACTTTGCTAGTGCTATCCCATATGCCGAAAAGGTCTATAAAAAGAAAAAAGATTTCAAGAGTGCCAAATTACTTCTACAAGCCTATTTAAAAGCTAAGAAAAAGAAAAAAGCGAGGGAGTTTTTTGAAACCCTTGACCCGGCAATCCAGGCAAACATGGAATATAACCCTAAAAGAGATGAGCTATTAGATGAGGTGGAAAAGCTTATTAAGTTGAAACAATATCGAAAAGCCAAAAGCTTATTAAGAGAACTCTATCTTTTGTATCCTACAAACTCCAAGGTTCTTCTCTATTTTGCTAAGGTGTATCAAGCTACTAAGAAATATAAAAGTGCCTTGGAATACTATCGAACTGTTTTGGCTAATGACCCGACCAATTCAGAAGCACTATTAGGGGTTGCAAAAATATATCTTGCTCTCAAAAAATATCAAAAGGCTTTAACTACTCTTCAAACTTTAAAGGACAACAGTAGCATTAATGTAGATAAATTGATAAATGAAACTCAGCTAAAAATATATCTAAAAGATGGAAATAAGAGAAAAGCATTAGTACTAGCAAAAGAGATGATACAAGACGACCCAACTAATGTTGAGCTATATATTACATTGGGCGATTTGAATATGGAATTGAAAAATAGCAGAGATGCCTATTTCTACTATGGTAGAGCTTTTCAACTTGCTCCTGACAATTTCCAAGTTAGGATAAAACTCCTAAATCTGCTCTTAGAACAAAATCTATTTGACCAAATCCAAACTCTCTTAGAAAATTTTAGAGGCTTCAAAATGACCAAAGAACAGAAAAAAGAACTGAGAGATTTCTATTTGAAGTTTTATAAAAAATATACCGCCGTATCTTTGGAGGAGAAAGATTATGAATATGCTTTAAAGGCTGCAAAAGCTGGATTGCAGATGGAGCCTGATGATAGCTTTTTTATAGAGAGTGCCGGCTGGGCTGGGCTAAATAGTAAAAAATATAATGATGCTATCTACTATTTCAGTAAGATACTTGCAAAAGACCCAGACAACTACACTATTAGATATGGTATGGGATTGGCTTATGTTAATTTGAAACAGTTTGATAAGGCTAAGGAATATTTCAAATATGCAGAGAAAAGTAATGATGTAGATTTGCTATACAAAATAGCTGAAATATATAAAGATATAGGATTTAAAAAAGACTCCTACCGAGTTGTAAAACTTATTGAAGAACTTGGAAAACACTCAATAGTAAAATCAACCTCATCACCAAAAAAGAGACCTGAAAAGAAAGTAGAAATATCTCCCGAAATGCCAACATCTCGAAATTTAGAATATAGAGATAGTATGAATACATACAATCCTTTTATTACTAATAATGAAGATGTTCCAAAAGTTACAGAAACAGTAGAGCCACCAGAACAGAATTCTATATCAAATGTATTACCAAAAGTAGTGCCTCAAAATCCTGAGCCAGAAGTTATTGAAATCAAAAAAAAAAGCATCTGGTTCTGAAATAGGTGAAAGTGGTAATATGTGGGACTTTACTCCCACGACACCAATAGATAACATTCCACAAAAGGCTATTCGGAGGAGCAATATTGGTGAAGCTCATAAAATAGCTATTACTGAAAACGGGATAGATACAACCCCACTGTCCCAACTATTTGGACAAAAGATACCCCCAGAAAAAAAGATAGATATTGAAAATGAACCATTTGGAATATTTGAACCGAGTGCCAAAGAGTTAGAAACATTTTCAGAAGCAGAAGAGTTACCACTAAAATTACCAAAACTGCCACCAAAGAAAAAGCCGAAAAGAGAGAGCGAATATTATGAGGGAGATTCCAGCAAAGAGAGTCAGAAAGTAACCCCAGGAGATACTAAGGTATCCAACTCATTTCTAGCAAAACTCTCAAATTTGGAAAATGATATTTTAAATGACACAAGAAACAGCATAGGAGTAGGAGTATTCTATAAAACAAGAGTTGGGAGTGCTGGACTAGATGCCTTAGATAATTTTGTTTTGCCCTCTTTCGA
>DTUW01000128.1 GCA_012963895.1 Campylobacterales bacterium
CTTGTAATGAGCGAACCTCTATTAAAGGAAGTCTGTTCAGTCCTTCTGTTTGAAGATGACCCAGATGAAAACACAATCAAAGATATGGCAATGGAGGTAGCAAATCAGATAATTGGAAATGCAAAAGTATTGGTGGAATCTGTGAAACAGGAGGAACTACTCCTAAGTATTCCAAAGATTGAAGAGAGCATAAAATTAGAAGATGTGATAGAAGCTAACCAAAATCTACTACTTTTCAAATTCAATAATGACGATTCTATTTGGTTCCTAATGTCAAGAGAAACTAAAAAAGAATAGCTTATGGAAGAGTTAGAAGATATTTTAGATAACAAAACTAGTAAGAAAGAAAGCGGTACCGATATAAGTGTATTAGACAAAAATGAGGCAATAAGAAAAAGAATAGAGGCTATCCTCCAAGAGAAAGCCTCATGGATGAAATATGATGGTTTTTTGGATATGCCTGTAACTTTCACCGCCAACCTCGGAGAGACAACTCTAACCCTCCGCGAAATTCTCCAACTCCAAAATGGTTCCATTATAGACTTGGAAAAACCGGCTGGTGAATCTGTTGAAGTATATGTAAATAATAGGATTATTGGACGGGGTGAAGTTATGGTATACGAAAAGAATCTAGCTATTCGTATGAATGAGATATTAGATGCTAATGGAGTTATCTATCATATTTCAAAAGAGAGATTTAGAAAATAGATAATGTTTCGCCATCTCGTTACCCTCCTAATTCCCACTTTTACACTCTTTGGACTTACTAAAATAGACGATATATCCCTCAATCCCAAAGAGAATGGGTATGATATTGTTATTCACTTCAACCAAAACTATTTGGGTAATATTGCAAAAAAGAGCGGTAACTCTATTCAGAAAGTTGTCCTTCATGGGGCAATTGCCCCTAGAAGTCTATCTAGGCCTATTCAGCATAGCTCCTTAGTTTCGAAAATTGATATTTTTCCTTTTCAAGATAGAACAGATATAGCTTTAACTCTTCTAAAACAGGCAGATATTAGCTACTACTATATAGATGATAGAAGGGGGGTAGTAATATCTATTACTGATTTACAAAAAAATTTAGAACCTATTTCACCAGAGGGAAAATCTTTATTTAGTGGAATTTCTTGGGGATATATCTTGACTATTCTATTTCTTAGTGGAGGGGTTTTGGTTTTATTGAAAATTCGGAAATCTATCTATAAAGGTAGAGAACTCTTTACTCAAAACTCACAAGATTTGGATTGGGTTCTGAATCGACACAACCAGCAGAGTCCAACGAAGACCCCTCCTCGACAACCTCCATCATTCGACACCATACAACCTCCCAAGTTCGAATTCAAAATTATCAAAGGTTCGAAAAAAGATAGTCGAACCCAAAAACCATCATTTGGAGATTTCCTATTTTCAGGTAATAGAAACTCAACACCAGAAGGGAGAGATAGCAATCCCCCTCCTAAACAGCCTTCTAAGGTAAAAACTCTCTTTTTTGAAGAGATAGAGATGGGTGATGTCTCTATGATAGAGATTGGCAAAATTCGATACCTTCTACTAAAAGATAGAGAGAGCGGGAATATAGTCCTAATTGACAAGATAAAACCTAAGAAGAAGAAAAATAAATCTAAGGTTGTCCAAATTGATAAGGAACTTGATATAAAAATTCCTACTCATCTTGATGATGAAAAAGGTCAGAAGAAAAAAGATGTTGAAGATGAGGAGCTAAAAGACCTTTTCAAAGATGCTGAAAAATTAGATATATGAGAATAGTAGTAGAACTTCCAACATGGCTTGGAGATAGTGTAATGGCTACTCCAACCCTCCAAAACTTGGTAAATATCTATCCCAACTCTGAAATTATCTTAGTCGGTTCAAGGGTGGCGGTTGAGATTACAGCAAACTATCCCAATGTAACTGAAACATATATCATCAGTCGCAAAGGTAATAGATTTCTGGAACTATTTTCAATCGCAAAAGAGATATTGAGAAATGGAAAGGTGGATATATCCATCTCTCTAAGAACCTCTATCTATTCTGGTATATTGCAATATCTCACAAAAGCCACTATCAGAGTGGCTATATCCAAGCTCTCCAATCGTATTTTTCTCACAACTCCTATTACTCCTAGAAACTACTCTCACCAAGTCGAGAAGTATCTACAACTACTAAGTTGGAATAGCCACAAAATAGAACCCTATGAATTGAAACTCTACTTTCAACCGAAAAAGTTCAACAAACCTACATTGGGGATAAATAGTGGAGCTACCTATGGCAGTGCTAAAAGGTGGTCGCCTAAGAAGTTTGCAGAAGTAGCTATCAAACTTTCTAAGCAGTTCGATATTGTGCTGTTTGGTGGTCCCGATGAGGTAGAGATAGTTGGAGAGATTGCAGACTATCTGCAAAAGGAGGGTATTACCAATTTTCAGAATTTAGCAGGAAAAACATCTATACAGGAGTTAGCTGAGTATATAGGAGGATTGAACCTATTCATTACAAACGATAGCGGACCAATGCATATTGCAGGGGCTTACAAAATCCCAACAGTAGCTATTTTCGGCTCTACAAACCATAAAGAGACCAACCAGTGGAAAAATAGTAAGCAGGTCATTATTAGAAAAAATTTGGAATGTTCTCCGTGTATGAAGAGGGAATGTCCGCTCAAACATCATAAATGCATGGAAGATATATCGGTGCAAGATGTCCTAAATGGGATAGAACTACTCACTAACCTCAATTACGGCAGTTCCAGCTATTAGGTCGTGTAAAGCTCGTCTATCTTCTCGAAAAAGTGGAATAAAGAAGCCTACAAGGCTTACCATCGAAAGAAAATAGCTAACAAATCTGATTGCCAATTTCCAAGTTGGAGGAGTTTCAAAAGTCTTAGCATCTACCACTTTCAATCCAAAAGCTTTTTTACCGGGAGTCTGCCCTGTATATTTCCAAAATAGGACGGTAACTATCAGATATACCACCATCTGAAAATTACCAGCTACATGGTTGGTTTCAGGGTGTTTGAGAGCATCATACCCAAATATCACCCCTGTAAGAATTGTAATAGGTGCGAGTAGTAGAAAATTGTCCATAATCACCGCAAAAACTCTCGCCCAAAATCTGCCATATTTGATAGGAGGAGTCTCCTCCTTTGGTTTCTGGTCTCTTCTTTTCTTAGCCTCTCTCCACCTCATCGATAGCTATCTTTGAATTTCACATATCTTTTAGCCGATGCATAGAGTTCAGCCACCTCATCATCGCTCAACTCTCGAACGACCTTAGCAGGTGAGCCAAGTATTAGACTTCTTGGGGGAAACTTTTTCCCTTTGGTTACCAAAGCACCAGCCCCAACTATCGACTCTTTTCCAATCACTGCACCATCTAGGATAGTGGCACTCATACCTATGAGACAACCATCTTCAATAGTGCAACCGTGCAACATTACTTTATGTCCAATAGTTACATCGTTGCCAATAATGGTTGGGTTGCCATCGTCCATCTTTCGCTCTTTCCCTTTATGGTGAGTGGTATGCACCATCGATAAATCTTGGATATTGGTTCTGTCGCCAATAATAATAGAATGGACATCTCCCCTAATTACTGCCCCAAACCAGATAGAGCAGTCTCTCCCCATCGTTACATCTCCAATTACAGAAGCAGTTGGAGCAATCCAGCTATTCTCCCCGATTTTCGGGGAGTAGTTTTGGTAATCCATCACCATTCCATATCTCCTAATTGGTTGTTTGAACTACTGATATATCAATTGAGCTATTTAGTTCGAAGATAGAGAGATTACTATCTCCATCGGTAGCATTATATTTCAAATAGGTAACTCCATTGAGATTCTGTTTTCGAACCCCTGCCGAAATATAGTATCTATATCCGTCGATAGGTTGGACATTCTCAAACTTGTATCCACCATCTTTATCCAATTTCGTTTTTCTAACCACTTTCCACTCTTCACTATCGACATTGTAGAGGATTAGCATAGCTCTAATATCTACCGCTTCATCTCCTGAATAGGTAATAGTTCCTGAATAGGTGTAAGAGGATTGAGGTAAATCGATATAGAAATTCTCTCTATTTCCAACTCCCCAATTTCCTACATTCTTCACAATAGATATATCGCTATTCCAAGAGTGGTATTCAACTGTATAGTTGTATTCCAAAGATGGTTTAAGACCTTTGATAATAAATGAACCGTCGTCCTCAACTATCGCCCCCTCTCTGTTGTAAGGGCTGTATGCCTCTATCCAACCAGCTTCAATATCTCCATCGCCTAAATTTACTTTTCCTGAAAGATATTTCAATTCACTATTAGAAGGGAGTGAAATAGTGAAATTGGTATCTCTATCGATAGTGAGAGATATTGAATCTTCATAGCTCCAATTGAAATCTGTCCAATTTGTATCGCTTTCTCTCTTCACAAGATAGCCACTATTGTGGTTAGATGGATAGACAACTGGGGTATATGTTCCACCTTCAACTATCAGGGATATTGTTTCAGGGCTATCTATATTTGCCCCTCCAAAGGAGTTACTATCTCCGTAGAGCTTCACGAAAACAACCTCATCACTATCCAAATTATCTACATGGAAATTTACGAGATAACTTTGAGGTAGGGAAATCGTTCCAATATCCAAATCGGAAGAGAGGTCGAAGATAGTTCCAGCTTTTGGAGTAATAAAATCATCTTCCCAAGATTGGCTATTTCTAATCAATTGGTAATTGCTACCATCGTAATTTATTACAAAGTAGTTATCACTATCCAATAGCTCAATTCTATAACTCTTAGCAGGTTTAACAGATAGCGAAATATTCAAATCTCCATTTTCATCACTTTCCAAATCTTTGAAATAGAAGAGAGAACTATTAGTATCGTAAATCAGCAATAGGAAATATCTATTTTTGAATTTCTCTCCAAATGAGATAGTAGCCGATAGTTGAGATTCATCAGCAATAGGGAAAGTAAGTGAAACATCACTATTGAGATTGGACATATTGAGAGGCTCTACATCCGGTTTCCAAGTCCAGTTATAGCTATCTGTCCAATTACAATCCCAGCTATTCGATGAGGTGGAGCAGACTTGGTTTCCATCTTCATCAACTGCTATCCACTCTACACCGCTTTCAAATTCTTGAATAGCTGGATTGTAAATATACTCTTTTCCATCGATGGCTATCTGAATATAGTATCCATCTTTTGGAGCGATATTTTCGAATGGCAATATTGTATTGCTACCCTCTTTCACACACTCACCAAAGTAACAACTTACATATTTGTAAGTGGAGCTATTTGGAATGAATATCTCTCCCCAATCTACATCTCTATCAACTGATATATTTATCTCATATCTCTCTTGTGTTCCAATCTCTCCTAAGTCGATATTGTAGTTGGAAATATCTTGGTTGATTTCCAATAGAGTAACTTCATCAGGATAGAAATAGAAACTATCCCCACTCTCTCCTATTTTCCAATTTGTCTCATCAAGCGGAATATATCCACCATCTCTAAGGAAGATAGATATATCTTCTCCCCCTTTTGTTTCTCCAATAAGTTTTATGGTGTAGTTTCCATCTTTGACGGCTGGGATATAGTAATTTCCACCAATTACACTTGATAGATACTCTCTACCCGTTTTGTAATCTTTCAAGACAATATCAAGGTAGTTCCACTCTGTCGAACTTGTGATATGACCAGATATATAGTGGTCTTGTCTATCTTCAATATCTACAACTATTGAGATATTTCTATCTACATAAATAGGGCTGACATTTGGAATGTATCCATTTTGAGCCTCTATAAATTCTACCTCATCGGAATAGACCACATTGGTTCTATTCTCATCTACGAAATCTAAATAGAAACTTTGGGAGTAGATTTCATCGCCTATATGGTCGAGTTGGAGATAGACTATATATTTTCCATCTCTATTCCCAAGATTTATAGAGATATTTTCATCACTATCAAGAGTTAGCCAATCGATGAAGTCTCCTTTATCTGAAAGGATATAGAGAGTTAGGCTATTACTACTGTCATTCAGGGACATATTGTAAGGCATATTTATATTTAGATTTAGGTATCTATCCTCTTTTCCGAAAGTGGTTAGGTCGAGGTAAATATCATCTTTGGAGCTGGAAATCTCCAAGTAGTCGCTATCTTGAAGAGGGATAACCTTTCCGTTTTCACCTTTACCCTCTTTGAAGTTATAAACTATCTCTTTGGTTGAGAAAATACCATCTACATATTCGTAGAGATAGATTTTAAATACCAATTGGCGAGTTGCCATGTCGCTATTTTCAACCGCCACATTGAAGCTATATTCAACTCCTGAGGTTGTAGATAAATTGGTATCTGGTGAAATTTCTGAAAATGCAACCTCATCACCTGAAACCCTATCGATTACTGAAATATATCCATATCTCGAACTATCCAAAATGGAATCTGATGGAAATAGAATTTTTCCAGAGAGGGATAGGATTAGAGAATCTATATTAGAGAAATCTAAATCTATCTTCTCTTTTCTCTTTTCACTGGTAAGGGTGATATATCCGGTCTCTTCTGGATTTGGAATCCAATTTCCATTTTTGTAGATATAGCCGACACTATCGGCAGGAATAAATTTGGAGTGGTTGAAATCGTAGAATAGCTCTATCTCTCCATCATAAAGATATAGAGAGTAGTTGCCTTCACTAGCTAACTCAATTGAATAGTTGTCATCTCCAATTTCGAAAGATGGAAGATATTCACCGGTATCGATATTGATAGGTTGGGCAATAATAGAGGATTTTAGAGATGTAACATCTCCATAGATGCTATATAGCTGTTGTTGAATAAATTGGAGTAACTCCTGTAAATCTCCATTTTGATTAGTTTTCTCTTGTAAAACGATAGGTTCAAAAGTGTTAGGGAGTTCAAAAGTTCCATTGTAATCAATTTCAATATCGCTACTATCTAATAGAATATTGTTGCTACCAAGATAGTAACTCTCTCCATCTTTGGAGATTTTCAAAATAATATCTTCTCCAACCTCTGCAACAGGTAGAGGGATAGAGTAGTTACCATCGATAATTACACCTTCACCCAACCATCGCCCATCTATTGAATAGGCTGAAATAGTCGAACCATTGAAATATGAACTATTTTGGAAAGTTCCAGAAATGTAAATATCAGCAGGTATAGAGAGGTCTATATCAAACTCTGAATTTAGTTGAAGTGGTTTCGGATATGTTCCATCGAAATAGTCAATATCTAAAAATCTCTCTCCATTATAGAAGAGGGTTTCAGTTTCAGATACCACGACAACTCCATAATTTCCTTGTCGGAAAATATCAATTGAATAGTTTCCTTCTCCATTACTATCCAAATTCACTGAATCGGTAGCCACTATCAAATCGGTATCCATATCTACTATTTGGATAGTTAGAGAGCTGTTGGCTTCTCCTGAAATAGTTCCGAAAATTCTATATGTAGATTTTTCCAAATCTGATAGTAGAGTAGGAATGTCTATATCTAAGACCATATCGCTTTTGGAGTCATCTAAGTTCAAAACCCCAGTGGTTGAAGTATCTATTACCCATCTACCATCAATATTGGTATATTCCACTCTCTCCAATGGAGTCAATTTTTTTCCATCGAAAAAGAAGACCTCATCACCATCAGGGGTAGATATAGTTATCTCCAATACAACCCCATTGTTAGAACTATTGCTATCTCTAAACTTATTCAAATAGATAGAGTATTGAGAACTATTGGTATCCAGAATTCCAATAACGGAATTATCAAGAGCATCTAAGATTGAGATTAGGATATTTTCATTTTCTCCTAATGTAATAGCCCCTGAAAGCTTCCACCGCTTCAATAGCAGGTTGGCTAAATTGAAGTCCAATTCGATAGTAGTATTTGTTTCACCCAAATAGAGAGGAGGGATAATAGTATCTTCTCTATATGGAATTAGTGAATCGGAACTATTGTAATCGGATAGAGTATATTGCCAATGGAACATCTCTCCTAAGGTCTCATCATATTGGAATAGATGGAGAATAGGGATTAGTGGTTGCGGGGTATCGCTTTGGAAAGTAAATGAACTATTACTATCTATATCTATCCAAGTAGAACCATTAGTTTCAGGGTTGAAAAATTCGATGGATATTCCATTAAATCCTATCTGTTGCATAGAGCTATTACACTCTTGATAGAAAATATTTCCTAGTTCATCTTTGCAGATAGCTCCTAATTTCAATGTTGGAGGTATAGAGACATTTCCAACAATTTGGAAAAGTTGGATAGTAGATATATCCATGTTTGCAGTCAAACTATTAGAAGAGATTTGGATAGGTTGGTAGATGTTTGAAGGAGGAATAAAGCCTTTTTCACTTTCAATAAACTCGTTGAGATTTACCAATTTGAGCGATGAGGTGGCACTATTGTAGAGATAGGCAATCTCTGGATTGCTATCAAGAATTAAGAATAGAGATAGTGATTTCCCCTTCAAATCTGCTCCTAAAACTAGGGAGTATCTATCGGTTTTGGAGCTATCCAATTTGGTGGAGTTGAAAAATTCCCCTGTTGAGCTATCTATTGCAGTAATAGTAATATTCTCATCTTTTCCAATGGTAATAGTTCCCTCTATGGAAACCAATGAATTGAAGTAATCGACCAAATCAATATTGAATTTTCCATCTTCTTGAAGAGATATATATTTAGGGAATTGTGGAATATCAGAACTATTGACATCTATATCAGAGATAGAGAATAGGGAGAGTTCAGAGGAATTTATATCTTTATATCCGAGATAGTAGCTACTAGCTTGATAGTTTTGGCTCTCTTCTAAATGGAGGAGGAATATATATTCTCCATCTTTTGGAAGTTTGAAACCAAATCGATTATTCCCTAAATTCTCATTTGGAAATTTGAGAGTTTCGCCAGTCAAGATATTGAGAGCTTCTAAATCGAAATCTATATCTCCATTAGCCATAATATTTCCAGAGACTGAAATGAGTGAATTTTCTATATCGGTAATATCGATATTGCCTATATTTTCAGTATCTATATTCACTGAAAGAGGGGAGACATCTGGAAAGAATTGGGCAACTTCACGATTGAAAACATATTTCACTCTATTTGCTAGAACAACCTGATTGGTAGCTCCATCTACAAAATATTCTGATGTAATTCCGTTTTGGTCTATCGTTGTGAGTTTGATATAGAACTCTTTTGTTTCTCCTTCAACCATCTTAGGGAGTTGGATATAGAAGAATCCATCATCTCGAACGATTCCAACATGGGATTGATAATCCAACGAAATTAGCTCAATTTCCAAAGTGAGATTGCTATCTTTTGGAACTCTAATATTTCCAATGATATATTCAAACGGCTTTTCCTCCACTTCTGGAACAGCCGGAGCGGTGGATATGGTTGTATTCGGCTCTCCTATTTCTGGGATAGTTGGAGCAGTCGATATGGTCGTATTCGGCTCTCCTATCTCTGGAACGGCCGGGGCGGTAGATATGGTCGTATTCGGTTCCCCTACCTCTGGGATAGTTGGAGCAGTCGATATGGTCGTATTCGGCTCTCCTACCTCTGGAATAGTAGGAGCGGTGGATATTGTAGCATTCGGCTCTTCTACCTCTGGGGTATTAGGTGGTAGGCTTGGAGCTGAAATCACCCCAACACTTGGGATACTTGGAGCGGTCAAATTGGAATCCAATCCAAATAGTGTAGAGACAAATATCAAAATCGGGATTAGGTATCTATTCATGTCTTATCCTTTCTAAATCTGCCATTCTCTCTCTCCAAAATAGTGATTTTTGCAACTTTTGAAGCTGTTCAAACTTACGATATTGTTTAGGTTTCTCACTTTGGAGATATTTCTCAGAACGGTCTATTTTGTAAATATTTGTAATCCTGCTTTTCTCTTGAACTATCTTTTTTTCAAATCTCTTTTGGAGTTCATGAAACCTCTTCAATTCAAATCGTCTATTTACTATCTTTTGTTGAATTTCATTGGAAGGTGGAGTTTCCAAATCGTTGGATTGATAAAACTCTTGTGAAGATGTCTGAATTGTTTGGGCTGTTTTGACTATCTCTCTTGCCCCTCTCTCCTCTCTGATAGAAAAGAGATAGAAGATATATATCAATATCAGTGAGAGGAGAGCTAGGAATTTATACATTCCATTATTTCAGAAATCCCATAATATTATCACTCTCAAAGTTACTACCTTTCTCTCTCTCTATCTCCCTAATGAAATCTTCGAGTGTAAAGATTGCCTTCGATTTGGTAGCCACTTTAAAGGCGGTATTTTTCACTATCAAATCTATCTGTCCCCCAGTCAATTTATAATCTGCCAACTTCTCAACTGAAAAGTTCTTAGAAAACTTGGCATTTTTTGGGAGATGAATTTTCCAAAGCTCTATCCTCTCCTCTCTGGTTGGAGGTCTAAATTTCACTTTATAATTGAATCGTCTTGAAAATGCCTTATCTATATTTTCTAATAGATTTGTGGTGGCTATTAGAACCCCTTCAAACTTCTCTATCTGCTCTAAAAAGATATTTTGCATCTGGTTATACATTTGAGAGACGGAACTGCTAGTATCAGTCGAACGAGTAGTTAGGAACTGGTCAGCCTCATTTAGAAGCAATACAGGATATACTCCACTCTCTTCTACTATGTTGTAATATGTGTCGAAAATATTTCTAACATTCTTTTCACTCTCTCCAACATACATCGATAGGATTTTAGATGAATCGAAATGGAGAACTACCTTTCCTAAACTCTTTGCCAAAGCAAGAGCTGTTAAGGTCTTTCCAGTTCCCGCAACTCCGTGAAAAAGTATCCGAGCATCAATACTATCTGTCTCCTTGATACCCCACTCAACCAATCTATCAATGACCTTCTTATCAAGTTGCTTTATTATTGTTTCCAATATCTTTCTTGTCTCCTTAGGTAGAACCACCTCATCTAAATCTTTTTTAGGTTCTACCAATTCAAATATATCCTGCTCCTCTATTATGGATTTGAGAATATCTAACCCATTCTTTTTGGATTTGGTCGTTTTATACCCCTCTATCTCTTCTAATATGGTATCGGGAATAGAGATTTCACTATGACTAAATGCTTTATCTTCTGTAAGAAAACGGAAAGAGGAGCCAAATTTCAGATACCCTTTTTGAAACATAGGACTATCTTCTCTAAGTAGTAGATTATTTTCCAACCTCTCATGGTTGTTGAAACTTATCAAGTCGATGAGGTTATTTGAGTTGTGATAGTTTCTACTAGTTTTGTGGGATAGCTCTTCTGAGAGAACAGCAAGAAATATTACCTCCTCTTTTTCCGAAAATTTAGCCTTTTCCAACACCTTTTTTAAAGGTGGGTTGATATTGCTAATAGAGAGCTTTTTTCCAATATCTTTATCAAGTCTTTTAGATTTTTTGATTGCACTATCTAAGCTATCGCTAATTTGCCATATCTGAATCTTTTTCAATTTGTCATTGATATATTCAAAGATAGATTTGTAAGGGGTCGAGGTATCTATATTGAGACTCTCCTCCTCTACCCCTTGAAGCAAAAAGAGAAACTTAGTAGTGAGATATACATTTGTGTGGAGTATTTCAAGATATGGAGGATTTTCATCTTCCAACTTCTGAATAGTATCGAATAGAAAACTGGAATTACCAAAATCGATATATCCCTTTTTTCTAAGTTGTATCAGGTTTGGAATAATTTTGAGAATATCCCTCTCTTTCGTGAGCTTATAGACACTATAAGCTAAATCGGTAACAGCCATAGAGGTCTGCCCCTTTAAAAAGGCATTTGTAAGGACTTTTACCAGTTTGACCTCATCTTCACTAAATCCATACTTTTTATATAGAATGCTATTTTTCCAGACTCTAACTCGTAGTAAGTTGCTTAGTATTTCCAATACTACTCCTATAATTCAATAATTCCAAAGAGATTCAACATTAAGAATATCACTGCTATTGGGGCTATAAATCGGATAGATATATACCAAATTGAGAACACCCCTCCCATCTCGCTGGAAATCTTATTTAGATTTTCTCGTTTGATAATATATCCAACTACGACAGCAATAATTACTCCTGAAAGAGGCAAAAGAAGTGAATCGGTTGTTGTTTCGAAAATGTCAAATAGAGGCTTTCCAAAGAAGCTCCAAAACTCACCATAACTGTTGGAATAGGAGAGAATAGCGAAAATACCTATAAACCAGTAGATACTACCCATCAAAATAGTAGCTTTAAATCTGGTAAGTCCAAACCTATTTATCACATACAAAACAGCCGGTTCTACAAGAGAGACCGCAGAAGTCAGCCCCGCCATTGCTAAGGCTATGAGAAAGAGAAGAGATAGAAAATATCCCACCCCTCCCATTTGAGAGAAGATAACAGGCATTGAGATGAAGACAAGACCGGGACCTTTTGAAGGCTCTTCACCAAATTGAAATAGAAGGGTAAAGATTATCAATCCCGCCACAAGAGCTATTAGAGTATCGAAAAAGGCTACTATCAAGGCAGTTTTAGAGATATTTACTCTATCAGAAACAGAGGCTGAATAGGTGATAATAGCTCCCATTCCGAGAGATAGAGTAAAAAATGAGTGTCCGACTGCTCTAATAAATGCTTCTGATGAAAGCTTTTCCCAATGGGGATAGAAGAGGAATTCAAAAGCTTTCCCAAATGATGGCAGTGTAAAAGAGTAGAGGAGTATCCCAAAAAGAATTACCATCAGAGCAGGCATTAGAATTCTGTTCAGTTTTTCTATCCCCTCTTTAATTCCTCCATTGACAAAGTGAAGCACTATCAGAGTTGCCAAGGTGTGAAAAGCTATCTGAATAGCTACGGAATCCCCTATAAGGGTTTTGAACTCTTTTTCTGCTTCTGAAACTGATGTAGGTAGTCCGTTTATGGAAGAGTAGATATAGTAGAATATCCACCCTATCACAACTGAGTAGAAGGTCATAATAATTAGTCCATTGAATGCCATCAATCCAAACCACCTCATCGACGGATTGACCTTTTCGAAAGTTGTAACAGGGTCGCTTTTTCCAAAATTACCTAAGAACATTTCAGCTATAAGAATTGAGATACCGACAAATAGGATAGTGATGAGGTAGATAAGAACAAATGCACCACCTCCATACTCACCCGTGATATATGGAAATTTCCAAATATTTCCTAAACCAACGGCACTCCCAATAGTTGCGAGGATAAACCCCCATTTAGAAAAGAGTTCTCTATTCATTGCTAATCTCTATTTAGAAGGTTGTCTATCTTCTCAAAGATAGGTTCAAGGTTCTTAGCGGTAAATAGTTCGCAATCTCCTTTAAGAGCCTTTTTAAATGAAAGTAATTTTATCTCCTGCTTATCCCTCTTCTCTTTTATAGCTTGTCTAAGTTGTCCAGCCAAATCTCTATCGAGTTGAGCCAATTCCCAAACGGTAGTCCCAAAACTTCTACAATACTTTATTGCATCGCTATCGGATAGGGTTACATAGTTTCTATCTTGCTCTAAGACATTTTCAATAAAGCCTTGGGTGTCAAAAAAGCCCCTTTTATCTCCAAGAAAAATATCAAATTGGGAGTGTAAATCTCTAAGTTCGTTATATCGATTTAGAATAAATAGTATTTTTACATCACTTCCGCTCTCTTTTATTTTGTAATAGAGTTCAATAGCATTTATTGCATCTAATTCTCCATCAGAGAGAGGAATTACTATCAAATCAACCGCATCTATCATACCGCTATCAATTAGTGATTGGACAAAATAGGTAGTAGTCTTGTTCGCCCCTACATCTATACACATAGGTTCATCTCTTAAAACTATATCGGTGATAATATCTCTAAGGTTGCTATCGGTAACTCTAATTTGGTGTGAATCTACCAATTTGGAATTTATAAAAGATTTGCTATCCTCATTTTCATCATCAAACTCATAGTAACTCACTACCCTATTTCCGTTGCGAGTATATAGATATGGCACTATCACCTGCATAGAGATAGTAGATTTTCCAACTCCACCTTTTGCATTTAAAACAACAATTTTACTCATTATATGAATATCTCCCCTAAGAGTGAATATATAGCTATTTTACCAAACATAGATATTTTTATTTAGCTATATTTGCAACTATATATTTTCAAGGCGAGGAGTATGAAACCGAGATTTGAGACGAAAAAAATATATGTTGGAGATGTGGCTATTGGTGGAGATGCTCCTATCTCTGTTCAATCTATGACCTTTTCCAAAACGAAAGATATTGAGGAGACTATCCAACAAATAAACCGCCTCCACTTTGCGGGTGCTGATATTGTTCGGGTTGCGGTGCTTGATGAAGAAGATGGAGAGGCTCTAAAAGAGATAAAAGAACGAACCTCTCTCCCTATCATTGCCGATATTCACTTCAATTATAAATTGGCACTTATCGCCTCTAAGTATGTTGATGGTATTCGGATAAACCCGGGTAATATTGGGGAAAAATGGAAAGTCCGTGAAGTGGTTAAGGCTTGTCAAGAGAGAAACCTACCGATTCGAATAGGAGTAAATGGGGGGAGTTTAGAAAAGGAGTTCGAAAATAGATATGGAGCGAGTGCTGATGGTATGGTTGCGAGTGCCGACTACAATATCAAATATCTTGAAGATTTGGGATTTACAAATATCAAGGTCTCTCTAAAAGCTAGTGATGTTTGGAGGACTGTTGAAGCCTATCGCAAACTTAGGAGCATGAATAGCTACCCTTTCCATCTCGGAGTTACAGAAGCGGGGACAAAGTTTCATGCCACTATAAAATCTGCTATCGGAATAGGTTCTCTTCTGGTTGATGGAATAGGAGACACTATCAGGGTCTCTATTACTGGTGAATTGGAAGAGGAGATTAGAGTTGGTCGAGCTATTATTAAAGATAGCGGTCGCTCCAAAGAGGGGATAAATATTATCTCTTGTCCAACTTGTGGGAGACTTGAAGCCGACTTAGTCAAGGCTGTCGATGAGGTTGAGAAGAGAATAGCTAATATTAAGAAGCCTCTCAATATCTCTGTTATGGGGTGTGTTGTCAATGCAATTGGAGAGGCTAAACATGCCGATGTAGCTATTGCATTTGGAAAAGGTAAGGGACTAATTATGGTTAGAGGTAAAGTAGTAGCAAACCTACCAGAGGACAAATTGGTTGATAGGTTTGTTGAAGAGATAGAGAATTTCGATGAACTATATAGGGAGTAAGCATAGGCTTTCTGCTTGGATAAAAAGTGAAATTGTCAATTTTGTAGGTCGAAACCTATCCCAAAAGGTATTTGCCGATATATTTGCAGGAACAGGAGCAATTGGAAAAATATTTAAAAGTGATGTGAAATACATCATCTCTAACGATGTTGAATATTACAGCTATATCCTAAATCGCAACTATATAGGTAACCATAAAAGGATAGAAAATAGAGAGCAGTATATAGAGCATCTCAACCACCTACCCCCAATAGAAGGATTCATATTCTCTAATTATTGTCGAGGTAGTGGAAGCGGTAGAAACTATTTCAGTGATACAAATTGTAAAAAGATAGATAGTATCAGAATAGAGATAGAGAAACTATTCCAAAATGGAGAGATAGGGGAAGATTTATACTATTTTCTATTAGCTTCTCTGATTGAGAGTGTAGATAGAGTAGCTAATACTGCATCGGTATATGGAGCATTTTTGAAGAGTTTGAAAAGGTCGGCTCAAAAAGAGCTGTTTTTAGAAGGTGCTGAATATATAGAGAGTGAAAATAGCCATCTCGTTTTCAATTTAGATAGCAACCAACTTATTACCAAAATTGAAGGGGATATTCTCTATCTTGACCCTCCATATAACAATAGACAATATGGGGCAAACTACCACCTGCTAAATACAATAGCAAAATATCAACCATTCCAGCCACAAGGAAAAACTGGATTACCTCCAAACTACTACCGTTCCCAATATTGCAACAGAAAGAGAGCAAAAGAGAGTTTAGAACACCTTATACAAAATGCAAAATTTAGATATATATTTCTTAGTTACAGCAACGAAGGACTACTAAAACTAGATGAGGTTGAAACTATCCTAAGTAGATACGGAAAATATAGTTTTCGGAAAAAGGAGTATAAAAGATTTATTTCCAGTAGGAGACATTCCAATAGAAAGACTATGGAATATCTCCATATTCTGGAAAAATAGAGATATTACAAATTGATTTTTCTATATATTTTCACCCGTTTAGCTACCTTTTGGAGATACCGCTTAGTTTCATCGTAAGGTAGGTTTTCGATTAGGTATCTATACACCTCATCGGGAGACATTTGATTGATAATATCTACTGCTTTTCGAATTCGGTTTTTCCTAACTTTTCCTACAAAAGCCCGGGCAACATTCCCAGCCCCTGTATTGTAACCGGCAATAGTGCAGTAGAGGCGACTTTCAGGATTTTTAACATTTTTGAAATAGTTGTAATAGAGGATATGGAGATAGGCTGAACCTAGTTCTATATTGTTCTTAGGTCTATACAGATATGAGGCAGATAGTAATCTCTTTCTCTTATATACAAAATAGTAGGCATCTATTCCCGCTGTTCTCGGGACAATCTGCATTAGTCCATAAGCTGGAACATAAGATTTGGATAGGGGATTGAAACTACTTTCACTATGGATAATAGCATATACTAGGGCTTTCTCTACTTTGAATTTTTTGGAGTATCTATTTACCAAATCACTATATTGCTTCGCTTTTTTGAGAGGGAAATATTTTGGTAGTTTGATAGTAGTAGCATATACCTTGTTACCCGGGATTTTCGATTTCCTAACTTCTGTTTTTCCCTTGTTGCTTTTTACATAGTGGATAATTTTTCCAACAGAAGTTAAACCTAAGACACCTCCCACAATAGGGGTTTTGTCAGTTTCTCGCGATTTGACAATAGGAGTTTTTGCCACTTTGGAGAACTCTTTTTCAACTCTCTTAGTAAGTTCATCATTAGCCTTAGCCTCCTGAGGAGTTTCCATAAGGGTTTTTATAGCCTCTTTCATAAGGTTTTTTTCAGCCACTTGTTTAGGTGATTTGGAGATGATTTCTACTCTGATTTCATTCTTTTCAAAATCTACTATCTTTCTCTTCTTTTTATTTTTACTATATTCAACCCACTTTGTTGGAGTTGAAACTACTTTATCCCCCCAAAGTTTGTATATCTCTCTCTGATACTTGGCAAACTCTTTTTGCAATATCTTTTGGTATTGCTGGAAATCTCGATTTAGCTCTTTCTGAAACTTCTGGAATTGCTTATCTTCTTTTTCCTGAAAATTTGCAAATGAACTATTTTGAGAATTTAGATAATCTGCAAAACTACCTCCAAAAAGGAGGGTAGAGAGGGAGAGCGAGAGAAATATTTTTCTTTTCATTACCTATCCTCTACCATCAAAACATAAAATTTTTTGGTTCTTGGGTCTTTCCAGCTATCCACTATCCGAGTAGATACCTTACTACCATCTACCATCTGAACTGAAAAGGAATTTATAGAACTAGATTGAGAAGCACCTTGAACATGTTTCGTTCTACTTAGAGAACTCTTGACTATTACCCCTTTTTGACGAGCTATTTTGTCAATAGCAATAGAGATAGCTTTGAGTTTTTGAGCCTCTTCACCTCTAATATTTTCAACTGCCGAACCGAGAGCAAATATTTTGCCTTGAATTGCTGGATGACTTGCTGGATTATCTACCCAGAAAGGTTTTTCAGAACTGCTATGTTGTGAAGTGTTCGAGCCTGTGGCAACCTTCCCCCCGCAACCAACGGAGAGAAGAGAGATAAAAAGAATAGAAAAGATTTTTTTCATTTAGAAATATCTTCTATTGCCCCATCTCTTTATCTATTTCAGCATCTAACTCTTTCATAGCTCTTTCAGCTAAGAATTGTTGATATAGAGCCTCTTTATTCCCCATAGAGGTTTTAACTTTTTTCATCTGTTGGATAGTGTTCTCTTTGAATTGTTGAACCCCTTGCGGGTCTAAAACAGCCCAAACATAGAGAGTGCCATCTGGTGCCTGCCAACTTCTATGCATCTTTACACCGCTTAAAGTTTGGTTAGCTACCTGTTTGGATACATCGGTTGCCACCTTCTCAACTGTCGCATCTTCTCCTGTTCCTGTAACTTGGGTAAATTTTTTGAACATATTTTTTACTTTTGTTTCCAGTTGTCGGGCTATCTTATCTCTTGCATCTGCCATCGCCTCAGTCATCATAAAGGACTCATCAACCATTGTAGCCTTAGAAATACCAATAGCACTAATTCCACCATCTATATATGGATTACAAATCCAATCAGGGGCGATATATCGATTTTGTCCTATACCTCGATAACACTTATTAGGGTCTTCTTGTGGCATTTGAGAAACTTGTGGAGCAGGTTGAGTTGTATTGTTGGAACAACTCGAAAGAGCAATAATAGCTGTTGCTGATAGAATTCCTAAGCTAGTTCTAAATCTCATAGACTTTCTCCTAAAAATAGTTTTGAATATCATCGTCATTATGAATAAAATCTCAAATTATACCCCTTTCCCTAATGTCTCGTTCAAAACTTGAATGGACTTTCAATTTTGTATCTA
>DTUW01000129.1:0-3388 GCA_012963895.1 Campylobacterales bacterium
AGGTTGGAGATGAGGTGGAGTTTGATAATAGCTCTTCTCCAATGGTGGTTTATGGATTTGAAATGGATTTCGATTTTGAACCTTTCCATATTGGATTAGGGGTGGGTTTCAGGATTACTAATGTAAAAAATATCTACCTATTTGAAAAGGGCTATTTTTTGGAAATTGGGTATGTGTTTTAATCAAAAATTTGAAAATAGCAAAATACTATAATTTTAGTTATTCTTACAAATCAATTCAGATACCTTTAAAGGTTGAAAATATGAATATTAAAAAGGTTCAAGGTAGTTCTGTTCAGGAGGCAATTAGAAAAGCAAAACTGATATACGGAGATGATATTTCAGTAATTGAAACTAAAAAATTGAAGAGCGGGATATTTGGGGGTAGTTTGCATGAAGTTGTTATATCTCTTCCGAAAGATAGTTTTCCAGATGGTAGAAAAAGTAGATTTCAGCAGAGAATAGAACAGAGATTAAAAAAAGGTTTCGATTTACGAATAGATACTAGTATAGATAAAGAAGATGGAGAATATGAAGATATTTTAGATTTCAAATTCAAAGAGACTCCAGAAGAGATTCCGTTGCTATCAGAAAAGTCTGAAAAGCCAAAGGGAGCCAATCCATATAATAGAGTAATAGCTAAGCCAAAGATAGAAGATACCCATGTAGATGTCTCTGAGAATGCTAAAAAGATATTAGAACTAGCGAGAAAGAGACAAAAGGAACAAGGAGAAAAAAAGAATATCAAAACCTCATCGACAACACCTATATCATCGAAACCACATGATAGAGATGCATTAAGCGAAATTAAAACAGAAATATCTCAACTTAATGACAAAATAAAACTAATTCAAAATATGTTTTGGGAAGAGAAGAACCCAGGAATAAATATACCTCCTGAATTTTCAGAAATATACAAAATAGCGAAACAGAGTGGAATGAATCAAGAACATATAGATATGATAATGAAACTATCTATACAACATATGCCCCTAAAAATGAGACAGAACAGCGAAACAGTAAAAAGATACTTCAAAGCTCTATTAAGAAAGATGATTCCAGTTAGAGCAGAGACTCTAATAAAACCTCCGAACAAAAAGATAGTAATGTTTGTGGGAGCAACGGGAGTTGGCAAGACAACCACCATTGCAAAACTTACCGCTAGATTTGCTTTGAAGAGTGATAGAGAATACAAAGTTGGGCTAATTGTTTTGGACACTTACAAAATAGGGGCAGTTGAACAACTTACCCAATATGCTCGTATGATGAAAGTGCCAATAGAAACTGTTGTATCTCCTGCCGATTTTGCCGATAAATTAGAAAGAATGAGTAATCAGGATTACATATTTATAGACACTATGGGAAGTTCTCCCTATGATGTTGAAAAGATAGAGAGTATTAAAGAGTTTCTGGAAACTGGAAAATATGCTCACGAGATTGAGGTGATGCTGGTTTTGCCAAGTAGTTTGAAATATGAGGATTTACTAGAAAACTATAATAGTTTTTCAAAACTAAATATAGATACAATAATATTTACAAAACTTGACGAAACGAAAGGATTTGGGAATATATTTAGCCTTATCCACGATATTCAGAAACCTATTAGCTATTTTTCAATAGGGCAAGAAGTTCCCGAAGACTTGATAGTTGCCAAAAGTGAATTTTTAGTGGAATCTCTTCTACACGGTTTTAAAAGGGATAGAGTAGATGACAACTTCTAACAGCGAAAGAGGAACAAATCAAGCTAAAAAACTTCAAGAGTTGATTAATAAGCGACAAAATAGCTCCCAGAGGTTGCAGAAAAAAAATACTCACTTTATCGCTATTACTAGCGGTAAGGGTGGGGTAGGTAAATCTACAATTAGTGCAAATCTTGGATACATATTTGCCAAATATGGATATAAAGTTGGAGTATTCGATGCCGATATTGGATTGGCAAATTTAGATGTTCTTTTTAATGTTAGAGTTAAAAAGAATATTATTCATGTTCTCAAAGGACAAGCAGAAATTCAAGATGTCCTAGTCCAAATTACTCCCAACCTCACTCTCATTCCTGGGGATAGTGGAGCTGATATATTTCAATATTCAAATTCCCATATGTTTGAAACTCTAGTAAATGATTCAACCCTTGACGATTTAGATGTTATGATAATTGACACAGGGGCTGGAATAGGTGAGAGGACTCAAACATTTCTAAATATAGCTGATGAGGTTGTAGTAATTACCGTTCCAGACCCAGCAGCAATTACAGATGCCTATGCCACCATCAAGATGACAGCAAGAAAGAGAAACAATATAGGAATGATATTAAACCAAGTAAATTCAGAAAAAGAGGCTTTGGCTATTTTTGGTAAAATAGATAAGGTGGCTAGGGTCAATATTGGGGGCGATTTGAGATTAGAATATTTTGGAAAGATTGCTCAAGATAATGTGGTTGTTACCTCTATCAAAAGGCGACACCTTTTCGTCAAGGAGAATCCATATGCTCAGGCTACCGAAGATTTGGAGAAAATAGCCAGACAATTGGCTAAGAAGTTTGAACACAATATTCTCATTCAAAATGAGTCTAATAGCGGTAGTGGATTGGCTGGGCTGTTCCATAGATTGGTAAAACATTTCAATTAGGAACAAATAGAGAGGTAGAGAGATGACACTACTTCACAATATTAGGGGATTTGTAACTGTTAGTGGTTTTTTTATAGGAATCTTCTTTTCTATTGTGATAGTTGCCGACCCAATAGAATTGGTTGTAAATTCTATCCTCTTTACAATGGGGTTCTATTCATTTGCTAATCTTTTTTCAGCCTTTTATATTAAACATCTTGAAAACAAATCGATCAATGTGTTTCCTAAGCAATACTTAGAAGAGGAATTAGATAAGATGGTAGAAGAGCTAGAGAAGAAGGAGAATAAATTTATGCCACAAAAAGAGAACTACAACTCTATCATCAATAAACAGATAGACAAAATTGAAGAGAGTCAGTAATCGATGAGTTACACAAATGATATGAAATATAAACAGGACCAACTAGCAATAGAATATCTTCCTGCTGTCCGCTCTATGGCACATAGACTTAAAGAGAGATTGCCAAGTTTTATAGAGTATTCTGATTTGGTCTCTATTGGAACAGAGGAACTTATCAAACTTGCTCGGCGGTATGACGAGACCCAGAACGACTCATTTTGGGGATATGCTAAAAAGAGGATTTATGGCTCTATGTTGGACTATCTCCGTTCTCTCGATATTATGAGTAGAAACGGTAGAAAGTTGGTAAAAAGTGTAGATCGCTTTGTAGATAATTATCTAGCTCAATACGATGAAGAACCATCAGATGAAGTTATTGCAAAGGAGTTAAATCTCTCTATTGAAAAGGTTCGAGAGGCTAAAA
>DTUW01000129.1:3447-5195 GCA_012963895.1 Campylobacterales bacterium
CCAATATAGACATTTTTAAAACTGTTGAAAATGATAATTTGCTTGAAAAAGTCCAATCGATATTGGAGACCCTTTCCGAAAGGGAGCAACTCATTATCCAACTTTACTACTTTGAAGAGTTGAATTTGAAGGAGATAAGTGAGATATTAGGAATTACTGAATCGAGAATCTCACAAATTCATAAAGCTGTTATCAAAAAGATAAAAGAGGAGATAAAGGAATAGCTTATGGCTGATATTCTTAGCCAAGAAGAGATTGATGCCCTCCTTGGCGATGTTACCTCTGGTGATTTATCGGATATTGAAGAGGACTTAGAGGAAACTTCAAGCGAGTCTAGTAGTTACTCCGCTCCTAATCCAGATGTTCAAATTACACTTTATGACTTTAAGCGACCTAATAGAGTTAGTAAGGAACAACTTAGAGCATTTAGAAGCATTCACGACAAATTAGCCCGAACCTCATCATCTCAAATCTCTGCAATTATGCGGTCTATCGTAGAAATCCAACTCCACTCAGTAGACCAGATGACATATGGGGAGTTCCTTATGTCTCTCCCAAACCCTACTAGTTTTAATGTTTTCTCAATGAAACCTCTTGAAGGTAATGGAATTTTGGAAATAAATCCATCTATCGCCTTTCCTATGATAGATAGGATTTTAGGGGGTAAGGGAGACCCGTTCGAAAATAATAGGGAGTTTTCAGATATAGAGATGTCCCTATTTGAGACAATCCTAAAAGTTCTCATGGACAACCTTAAAGATGCTTGGAAAGTTGTAGAAGAGATAAACCCGGTAATTGAACAGAAAGAGAGTTCTCCGAATGTTGTCCAAATAGTAGCCCAAAATGAAATTGTAGTAATGATTGTTATGGAAATCATTATTGGACAATCTAGCGGAATGATGAATATTTGTTATCCCGTTATTGCCCTTGAATCGGTTCTACCTAAGTTAGCCAGTAGGGATTTGATGCTCAATGAGTCCGGAACTAAGAAGAGTAGAAACCAAGACTTACGAGTTATCTTGGGAGGAACTGATGTCCAATTAGATGCATTTATTGGAACTGCTATGGTTACCCTTAGAGAAATTCTAGATTTGAAAGTTGGTGATATTGTAAAACTTGATAGAGCAGTTGAAGATGGGGTAGAGATAGCAATCAATGGCAAAGAACGATTTGTAGCTGATATTGGAATTAGAAGACATAGAAAGTCTGTAAAAATTAGAGAGAAAATTCAAAATGAGGCTGATGACCTCAAAGAAATATTAGAAGAGATAGCTAAGAATAGAGAGAGTGAATTATAGAAAGGGTTTCGAGGCTGAAAATAGAGCGATAGAGTATCTTCAAAATCTCAACTTCAAAATTATTACTCGAAATTTTTACACTTCTTACGGTGAGATTGATATAGTGGCTTCAAAAAATAGCATTCTCCATTTTGTGGAGGTAAAAAGTAATAGAAGTTTTCACCCTGCTTACAATATTACCAGTAAGAAAATGGCAAGGATTTTACAAAGTATAGATATATACCTATCTCAACATAGTGAATATTCCAATATGGATATTTCGGTGGATATTCTTACTATCTTCAATGGAGAGATAGAATTTATTGAAAATATCTCTTTGATATAATTCACATTTTCAAATTCCAAAAAGTTCAAAAATAGCGATGTTTAGCAGATTTAGAAGATTACGAATAAACGAAAAATTACGGAATTTGGTTCAAGAGAACCATATCAGATTGGACGATTTTATTT
>DTUW01000130.1 GCA_012963895.1 Campylobacterales bacterium
TATGCATAGGAGAGATTTCCTATGCTCTCCGGTATCTCTTTTCCCCCATTCGGGGGGTCTTCTATTTTCACTTCCCACATAGAATATTTTCCCCCTCTATTAGCTAAAATTAGCGAAAATATTTCTAATGGTTGGTAGATGGAGCAAGAGGAAAAAGGTTACTTTGAATATGGTTTCCAATATTGGAGTAGAAATAATTTTATCGTTGAAGATGGAGTTATAAAAGTAAATAGAGCTTCTAAACCCTCCCTATTGGAGATAGTTCAAAAAGCGAAAGAGTTTGGAATAGAAACTCCAATATTGATAAGATTTCCCCACCTCATCGATAGACAGATGAATAAGATATATACAACTTTTCAAAAAGCAATTGAAAAAGAGAAGTATCAAGGTCGATTTCAGGCAGTTTTTCCTCTAAAAGTAAATCAATATAGCGGTTTTCTGAATGAGTTCCTAAGGTATGCCCCGAAATATGGATATGGATTGGAGGCTGGTAGTAAAGCGGAACTGCTATTAGCTATTTCAATGAATAGCCACAAAGCTCCAATAACGGTAAACGGATTCAAAGATAGAGAGATGATAGAGCTAGGATTTTTGGCAACTCAAATGGGGCATAATGTAACTTTGATAATAGAGAGCCTTAGTGAATTGAAGGACATCATTACCATCTCCAAAAGATTTCCAAAGATACCCAATATAGGTATTCGAATTCGTCTCTATTCTTATGGCTCTGGAACTTGGGCAAAGAGTGGAGGGATAGATTCTAAATTTGGATTGACAGCAACCGAAATAATACAGGCATTGAGACTTTTGAAACAAGAGAACTATATTACATTTTTCAAAATGTTGCATTTCCATATAGGTTCGCAAATCGCCTCTATCTACACAGTTCAAAAGGCTTTAAGAGAGGCGGGGCAGATATATGGGGAGTTGAAAAAGATGGGAGCTAAATATCTGAATAAGATAAATATCGGAGGGGGTTTAGGGGTAGATTATGGACAACATAAAAGTAGAATAGATAGAAACTATACAACTGAGGAGTTTGCTTCAACTGTTGTAAAGATTATCAAAGAGGTAACAGACGAGAAGGGAATAGAAAACCCATCTATCTATGCTGAATTCGGTAGGTTTGTTTCTGCCAACCATGCGGTTCTAATTACCTCAGTTTTGGAGCTTTACACCCAAGACTATCGCGAAAACCACCTATTTTTAAAAGAGCGGAACAATCCACAAGTTATCAGAATTCTAAAAGAGATTTACAAAAAAGTAGATAGCCAATTGGACGAAGATGAGATTTTGGAACTGCTCCACGAAACAATCCAACATGTAGATTCAATAGAGACACTATTCAGATTGGGCTATCTCGATTTACAAGATAGGGCAAATATTGAGATATTGGGGCAGATGATAATTAAGAAGATACTATCAATATTGGATAAAAACGAACTAGTAGAACACGATTCACTACTTCACAAAATAGAAGAGAGATACCTCATCAACTTCTCCATTTTCCAATCTATTCCCGATTTCTGGGGATTGGGTCAAACCTTTCCAATCATTCCAATCCATCATCTTGATAAAAAAGCAGTCCGCCCCGCCTCAATTTGGGATATTACTTGTGATAGTGATGGAGAGATTGAGTTTGATGAGAAAGCCCCCCTGTTTCTCCACGATATAGATTTGACTACAAAACCCTACTATATAGGTTTTTTTATGGTTGGAGCTTATCAAGATACCTTAGGAATGAGACATAATCTATTTGATAGGCCAAGTGAAATTATTGTAGATGTTGATGAGGTGGGATTCTCTATTAGGGATAGCAAGGTATCCAAATCTCTTACAGATATTCTTTCAGAGATAGGATATTCCTATGATGAGATTTATAACAAATTAAGAGAACAAATTAATAATATCTCCCCCCTCTCTTCACAAGATAGAGATAATATATTTCTGTGTATTAAAAAATATTTTAATATGACTAACTATCTAAATCGAGATGAAGTATGGGACTAATTGAAGAGATAAAGAGGGACATAGAGACTATCCAGAAACACGATCCAGCGATTAGGTCAAAATTTGAACTATTCTTCAACTATCCGGGGTTTTGGGCTATTTTCAACTATCGTATTGCAAATAGACTATATCGGAGAGGATTTCGAAAACTTGCCCGTTTTATTATGGGTGTTTCCCAAATTTTGACCAATATAGATATTCACCCTGGGGCTACTATTGGAACTGGTATATTTATCGACCACGGCATAGGAGTAGTAATAGGTGAAACTGCTATATTGGAAGATAATATTTTGATATATCAAGGAGTTACCCTCGGCGGGGTAAGTCTTGAACGGGGAAAACGACACCCTACTATCAGAAGTGGAGTAGTTATTGGAGCTGGTGCAAAAGTCTTGGGAAATATTGTAATTGGAAAGAACTCCAAAATTGGAGCAAATTCAGTAGTAATTAGAGATGTTCCCGATAACTCTACCGCTGTTGGTATCCCTGCTAAGGTTGTAACTAAGGGGAGATGTCATAGTCCATTAAGCCATAACAAATTACCCGATATAGATAGAGAACTCTTTCAATACCTCATCAAACGAGTAGCTATTTTGGAACATATTCTAATGAAGGATAATAAGGAGATAATTGAGCAGGATTTAGAACTAGATAGTATATATCGAGCCTTTTTGGACTCTATGAATAAGTAGATTAGAATATCTCATCTAATATGTCTGATTTGAACTTTTCATGTTCCAATTTCATTTTTAGAATTTGGTTCTGCTCACTTAGGAAATCTCTCTCTATTTTGAGAGTTGTAATATCTCGACTTAACATATATACCTGATTGCTAAAATGGATTTTTATTCCAAATATGAAGACTGAAACGAGTAGAAACCCTATCGCTTTTATTAGAGTGTAGATAGAAAAATCATTCCCTGAATCCATCTCTGACATTATCTCCTCTAAAATTAGTTCTTTCTCAATCTGGTTTTGGTTTGAAATTAGGCTATCTTCATCTGGTATCAATAAATCTATTTCAAGTGGTTTCTCTCTCGATTCCATTCCTTACCTTCATTCAGATAATAAGGGGGAGTGGCTAATTAGCCACCAAAAAAACTACTTCTACTAGTGGAGCTACTACTTTTTTGGAGATTTATTCCCGATGAGGTTGATGAAGAAGAGGAGCGACTACCAAAAAAGCTCTGTTTAGAAACTCCTTGCGAGTTTATCTTTTTACTGCTTCCACCCATGCGAGATTGGTAAGCTGAGGAGTGATTGATTCGCTGTTGATTGGCTTGAAAGTTTTGATTATTAGCCAACATATTGCCAACCACCCCACCGAGCAAAGCACCAGCGGCACCAGCTAATAGAACTTCACCGAGTGAAAATCCTTCATCTTCTGGCGGATTGCTAGATGTGAGATTAGAAGTCCCATTTTCAACCTTTTTGAACTCCTCCTCTGCAAACTTTTTCATCTCCTCCTCATTGAGAACCCGAGTAGTTCCGTTGAGGTCTGTAATAATTGCTTTACTTGGTCCAGATGTTGGAGCTTCATCAACTATCACATATTTTCCCGGTTCTTTCTCCTCAATAGTTAGAATCTTGTTCTGAGCCTCTTGGTTCTGTTGCTGTTCGCTATTCTCCTCAGGAGATGCACACCCACCATTAGCCAATATAGTAGCTACTGAAATGGTAAGAGTTCCCAAAACCCGTTTAGAGTGAATTGAAATCAGATGTTTCATAAGCTATCCTTTTTGATATATTATATTAAAATCCAAACTTCTTTTTTAGAAGTTCCCACCAACTATAATTGTATAGTGCTGTATCTGCCATCTCGAAATATCTAAGTGGGTCGAGTAGTCCCAACTCCACATCTTTTATCTTCTTATCCTTATTGATAGCTACACAAAACGGCACTGATGGAATTCGATATTTGTTAGCCAGTTTTGGATTTTGAGACACATCACACCGAGCTATCACCACATCACCTTTATAGTGCAAATCCATCTGTTCTAAAATTGGGTGGAGTTCTTGACATGCTCCACACATTGGGGTATAGAATTCGATAAATATAGGTTTATTGGTTTGAGTAATAAAATCGGGATAGTTCTTATCCGTCAATTCAACTATCATTCTTTTCCTCTAACATAGCGGTAGCCTTTTGGAGTAGTTCCACCGCTCCCCTCTCTCTCATTTTGTCAGCCAACTTTTTCCCTAAGGTCTGATATTCTGATTTGTTACCCACTATCGTATCTCTCAACACTTCGCTACCGTCAGGAGTTCCCAATACAGCTTTTACAATAATAGTATCGTTTTCCAATAGAGTAGCATTGATTCCAATAGGAGCGGTGCAACCTCCATCAAGTTCTTTCACAAAGTCTCTTTCAACTGTTGTTTCAACCATCGCCACCTCATCATTGAGAGGAGATACCAATTTCTCAACTTCTGGGTCATCTATCGTCTCAATACCCAATGCCCCTTGTCCCATAGCTGGAATAATCTCACTAACTAAAATAGTATAGACATTTTGGACACTATTGTGGAGACCGAGCCTATCAATTCCAGCAGATGCTAAGATTATTGCATCAAATTCACCCTTTTTCAATTTCTCTATTCGGGTGTCAATATTTCCACGAAGTGGCTTGATATTCAAATCTGGACGGAGTGCTAAAAGTTGCATGGTTCTTCTAAGGCTCGAAGTTCCGATAGTTGTTCCAAATGGTAGAGACTCGACATCATCATATTTGTCAGACAATAGCACATCTCTTACATCTTCTCTTTTGGTGATAGCTGAAAGTTTTAACCCTTCTGGAATTTGGAAAGGCATATCTTTTAAACTATTTACTGCTATGTGAGCCTCTCCTCTCAAAATAGCATCTTCTAACTCTTTGACAAATAGCCCTTTTCCTCCAATTAGAGCTAATGAGGTGTCCAATCTCTTATCCCCTTCTGTTGTAAATACTTTGAGTTCTATTTCCAAATCTGGGTGGAGCTGTTGCAGTTTTTCTTTAATATGGTTCGATTGCCAAAGAGCCAATTTACTTCCGCGAGTTGCGATAACGAGCTTATCCATTCTATTTCCTATTTTTTTCAAATATTTTAGTGTAAATAGTAGAATTATCAAAAATTAGAGGAAAGAGAATGGAGATAGAAGAGATTAGAAAAAAGATAGATGAGGTTGATAATAGACTTTTGGAACTTTTCAATCAGAGAATGAAATTGGTTCAAAAGATAGGAGCTATCAAACATCGCGATAAAACTCCTATCTATCGTCCCGAAAGAGAGAAAGAGATATTGGAGAGGTTGTATGAGTTGAATGAAAAACAGAAGGGACTACTTTCAAAAGAGGCGATAGATGCACTTTTTCTAGAACTCTTTTCAGTGGCTCGAAATTTGGAGAAACCAGAAAAGATAGCCTATCTGGGACCTGAGGGAAGTTTTACTCACCAAGTAGCCGAAAGCCGTTTTGGGGCTGTAAGCGACTACCTGCCTCTAAACTCGATAGCTGATGTTGTGAATGCGGTAGAAAATGGACAGGCAAGATTTGGGGTAATTCCGATTGAAAATAGTAGTAATGGAATTGTAGGAGAGACTTTCGATATTTTGGAAAAAACAGAACTCAAAATTATTGCAGAGGTATATATACCAGTCCATCACAGCTTTGTATCACTCGCTGAAAACCTGAAAGAGATAAAGAGAATCTATTCCAAAGATATTGCATTTAAGCAGTGTGAGAAATTTATCAAGGCTCACAATCTGGATAGGGTCGATTTGATACCTGTTGAATCTACTGCAAAAGCTGCCTATATCGCTTCAAACGACCCAAATAGTGGGGCTATCTGTTCCAGTATTGCGAGTAAGCTTTACAATATTCCTATCCTCTTTGAAAATATCGAGGATTACAGTTCCAATAAGACCAGATTTATTATCCTCAGTAATTTTGTGGTTGAACCTCATCGCAATAGTAAAACTTCCATTATTGTAAGGTTTGACGATGAAAACGAGGCGGGGGCTTTATTCAAATTCCTAAAAGGTTTCAGTGATAACAATATCAACCTATCCAGAATACAGAGTCGCCCTACACGAGATAGAAATTTCAAGTATAGTTTTTTTATAGACTTTGATGAAGATTTCCGTTCTGAGGTTGTCCAAAATATTTTGGGGTCATATAGAAATAATGTGAAATGGCTAGGAACATATGTGGCAGATGAGTAAATCCTTTATGATATACTTCTCAGCTAAAAGACTACATATTTTAGATTGAGGAATATATCTATATGGAATTGAAACCTAACAAAATAGACACTGCAAATATCGAAATTGAAGCCACTATATCCAAAGCAGATATTGACGAGCATGTCAATAGAATTGCCAAAGAACTATCGAAATCTATAAATCTACCGGGATTTAGAAAAGGCAAAGTTCCTGTCAAAGCTGTCAAACTTCATTACGGTTCAAGACTTGTAGAAGATGGAGAGGCAGAAGCTCTTAAAGAGGTTCTCAATCGTGGTTTAAAAGAGTTGGGAGTTGAGCAGTCCCAAATTATTACAGAGCCTACTTTTGAGAAGTTTGAGAAAAAAGATGATGGCTCAATTGAGGTTATTATCAATGTTCCTTTAAGACCTGTTGTAGAGGTTGAGGATTACCATTCTCTAATTCCAGAGGTTGAGATGCCTAATGTCTCTGATGATGAGGTTGAGCAGAGAATTCGAGAGATGTTAGAAGCAAAAGCTCCATTTGTAGAGGTTACAGATAGAGGGATAGAGAATGGAGATAATGTAAATCTCGACTTTCAAGGCTTTATTGATGGTGAGCCGTTTGATGGTGGAAGTGCAGGAGGATATAATCTAAAAGTTGGACAAAATACATTTATCCCGGGCTTTGAAGAGCAACTATTGGGATTGAAAAAAGGAGAGGAAAAAGAGGTTAGAGTTACCTTTCCAGAAAACTACCACAATAAAGATTTAGCAGGTAAAGATGCTGTTTTCAAATGCAAAATCAACAAAATAGAGATAAAAGAGACCCCAGAGTTGAATGAAGAGAGTGCTAAATCTCTATTGCAAGATGACCAAATAGTTGAAGGTGAAAACCCTATTGAAACTCTTAAAAAGGTCGTGAAAAAAGATTTGGAAAATGAGAAACTAAGCGAAAAATACAATAGCGAGATAAAACCTAAGTTCCGTGAAGCTCTTGCTGAAAAATTCCAGTTCGACTTACCAAAATCGGTAGTTGAGAGAGAGATTGAGCAGAGAATAAATCAAGAAGTTCAAACTATGTCAGAGGAAGAGATAAACGAGCTTCGCAACAATCCAGAAAAGATAGAAGAGCTGAAAGAGAGACATCGAGAAGAGGCTGAAAAGTCGGTTAGAATGACCTTTATTATCGATGTTCTGGCTCAAAAAGAGGGAATATCTGTTTCAGATGAAGAGGTTCAACAGGTGTTGATATATGAGGCTTTGATGACTCAACAAGACTATACCCAACTTATAGCTCAATACGAGAAGGCGGGGCTAATTCCTCTAATCAAGATGTCTATTCTTGAAGATAAAGTATTGACAAAAATTTTAGATAGTAAGTTGAAAAAGTAGAGATGAGCTATATTCCTTATGTAGTTGAAAAGACGGGACGGGGCGAAAGAGCCTACGATATATATTCTCGTCTTCTCAAAGATAGAATAGTGATGTTGAGTGGTGAAGTCAATGATGCTGTTGCCTCTTCAATAGTCGCTCAGCTCCTTTTTTTAGAAGCAGAAGACCCTGAAAAAGATATATATTTCTATATCAACTCTCCGGGTGGAGCTGTTACGAGTGGAATGGCTATTTTTGACACTATGAACTATATTAAACCAGATATAGTTACTATCTGCATAGGACAAGCTGCATCGATGGGGGCTTTCCTTCTTTCGTCGGGGACAAAAGGGAAAAGGTATGCCCTTCCTCATGCAAGAATTATGATTCATCAACCACTCGGAGGAGCTCAGGGACAGGCGACAGATATAAAAATTCAAGCAGAAGAGATTTTACGAATCAAATCGGAACTAAATAGAATTCTTTCCGAAAATACAGGGCAAGATATTTCTAAAATCGAGGAGGATACCGAAAGGGATAAATTTATGAGTGCTTCTGATGCAGTTGAGTATGGACTTATCGATAAGGTGCTACTTAGAAATAGCGAAGAGAGTTAGCAAAACCTAGGGAGTTCTTAAATGCATGATGATGAGGATTTTGACCTGGAAGAACTTATCATCTCTACCCATTCAGTTAAAGGAATTCCCGAACAAGATAAAAAAATTGATGAATTTGAGAGCGACATGAGCAAAGGGGATATTGATATAGAAAATCTTGAAGAGGAATTAGGTTCAGTTCCTACTGATGAGATTCCTGATGAGATAGATTTCAGCAAAGAAATTGCACTAAATAATTTAGAAGAAGAGAATCAAGAGATAGATATTTCTCCATCAACATATGAGCCACCCAAGCAGAGTGGTGATATTTCTGAGTTTGGAAAGTTGATATTAGAAGAGATAGCTAGGCGGAACTTACCTCCAACTCCTGAAAATTACAAAATCTATTTTCATCAACTTTTACAGACTCAAAGTGAAGCCTTTCAAGATGCTATATTTGACATCTTAGATAAAGAAAGCAACAGCAAAGAGGAAGAGAGAAAAGAGGAGATAGAGAACACTCTACAAGAGACTATAAAATTGAATAAACAGCTATTGGCTCTCACCGCTAAGATATACGAAAATATCTCTATTATGCGAAATATTGCCCATCAACGAGATGAGGAGCTGAATGACAAGAGTGTCCATGATGTAGTGAGATTGTTGAAGTTCGACCTAAACAAGCTTGAAAGTGTCTTAGGAAAACAGCAGGATAGTATGAAAAACCTATATAGTCGCACTGCTTCGGCTGTGAATAGTATATATGAAAATACTATCTACGATGATGAGTTTGAGGTATATAATAGAAAATATTTTATAGATGCTCTAAATGATGAAATTGAGAAGATGGGCTATTTCCAACACCATAGCTCAATAGCTTTGATAATACCTCATCGACGATTAACCTCTAAATATCTCACTCCAAAGGTAGCCAATATCATTTTAAAAACTATTGCCAGAATTCTCAAAGAGAGTTTTAGAAGAACCGACACAGTGGCATACTATGGAAATAGTATCTTTGGAGTTCTAATTACCCATTCAACATTAGAAGAGAGTGAAGACAAGATAATAAAGTTCAACCATAGACTAAAAGAGAGTGCTTTGTATGTTGGAGATAAGAAGGTAGATATTAGGGTAAAAGTTGGAATTTCTGAACTGCTACCAACTCGAAAAGTTCAGGAATCTATTGCCAAAGCATTAGAAGCTTTGCAGAAAGCGAATAAGTCGGAGACATCTCTATACAAAATAGTTAGATAGTTGATAACCAATATCTCTATTGTAGTTACTACCTTCAACTCTGAAAAGAGTATTAGATATACCCTAAATTCACTCCAAAAGTTCCGAGAAGTTATTATTTACGATACAGGCTCAACAGATTCCACTTTGGAGATAATTAGGCAATATCCCAATACCAATTTGGTTCAAGGTTATTTTTCCAATTTTGGAGAGACGAAAAATAGGGCTATCTCCTATGCTTCTAACTCTTGGGTATTGGTGTTAGACCACGATGAATATTTGAATTGCGATTTAGTCTCTGAAATTGCCAATTTGGAATTGGACTCCAATATTGGATATGCGATAAAGAGGGATAACTATATTTTGGGTAAAAAGATGAGGTGGGGAGGAGTTGGTAATGATTGGTTGGTTCGTATTTTCAACCGAGATAGATATAGGTTTGTCAATCTACCAGTTCATGAATATGTAGAGATTGATAAAAAAAATATTAGAAAACTCCAAAATAGTTTTTCCCATATCGCCGTTACTGATGTTTCACAAATATTGGAAAAGATAGCGAGATATTCCAAGATGGCTCCAAAAAAGAGATACCCCCTATCTCTGATACTCCTCAAATCTCTATTTGCATTTTTGAAATCCTATATATTTCAACTCGGATTTTTAGAAGGTTGGAGAGGGTTACTAATAGCAGTTTCCAACTTCAACGGTCGATTTTACAGATATATCAGGAGCAAACATGATAGAGACGATTCGAAAGATAGCCACTAGTTCGACCTATCCAAAATCAGAGCTAGGAACTCTGTTCCATCTAGTTATCCCACTTTTCGACAATCTCGGTTGGAAAATAGGAATGGTGGAAAATATGGTCTTTGAGGATAAGACCAAAACAAACAGAAGGGTAGATATAAAATTTCAAGCTAACTCTAAAAGTTTTCTACTTGAAGCTAAGAGAAGTGATAAGAAGCTGGATTATAAAGATTTAGAGCAACTCGCTACATACCTAAATAGTGATGAGAAAACAGATATTGGAATATTGACCAATGGGATAGAGTATTGGATAGTAGATAATTTACAAAATGGATTGGAAAACAAGGTAATTTACAACTTCTCTATCCAAACTATCTCACAATGTGATTTGGAGGTATTGGAATATTTTCGATTTCCCCTAAATAGATTTGAGAAGCTGAGAAAAAAGATAGAGGTCGTTGAGGGGCAATTACTATTAGAAGAGATTGAATGTAATCCAATATTGGATATTCCAGAAAAGAGCCACCTCATCGATTGGGATAACTTCTCCAAATTAGATGCTCCAAGAGGTCGAGGAGCTGAAATATTTTTCCAAAAAGTTGAACTATTCCTATCTGAAATGGATAAAAGAGGGGTAGATTTGGAAAACCTATATAGAAATTTTCACCAAGTTTTTGAGTTCGATAAGACTAAATACCAACACAAAACATCTCAAAAATTTGGAGTGGATATAAATACAAACTTTTCAAATAAGGAAAAGGAGAGACTATTAGAAAAGATGGCGAAATTTGCGAAACAGCATCTGCAAAAAGAGAGTATGGAACATATACTACTCAATAGTTAGAGAGCCTTCAAATTTCCATGTTAGAATGCATCAAAAAAATAGAAAGGAAATTTTATGGAACAGACAGCTGGACAAGGGAGCTTTTTAGCATCTATTCTACCTCTAATAGTTCTATTTGCCATCTTCTACTTTTTGGTAATTAGACCTCAACAGAAACAGATGAAAGAGCATCAAGAGATGGTAAATAGCTTAACCAAAGGGGATAAGATAGTTACTAATGGTGGTCTCATTGTAGAGGTTGTAAAAGTTGAACCAAACTTTTTCAAAGTAAAACTAAACGACAATACAGAGGCTAAATTGGATAGAGATTCTGTTTTGAAAAAGTATGATGAAGCTTAATTACAGACTATTCATTTTTCTAATCGCTACCCTTTTTGGGGTGGCTCTCTCTATCCCTTCTATTTTTCAAACAGAGTGGGGAAAAAAGATAAATTTAGGTTTAGATTTACAAGGGGGATTGCACCTACTTCTAGGGGTGAAGAGTGAAGAGGCTATTAAGTCTCGATTGAAATCTATGGCTACAAGTATTAGCTATCACATGGACAAAAATGATATATATATAGAGGACTTGAAAATAGAGGGGGATAAGATAGTTTTTACCTATTTAGACCCCGACGATAGGGAAGAGATAAATAAATATCTATCTAAATTTGAATGGAGTAAAGTTACTCAAAACGGCGATACTTGGACGATTGAAATAACCCCAGAAGGAAAAGAGGCTATTAAGAAACAGGCACTAAATCAGGCGGTAGAGACTATCAGAAACAGATTAGACCAATTCGGCTTAGCCGAACCAACAGTAGCAAAACAGGGAGAGGATAAAATCCTCGTAGAGCTACCGGGTATCAAAAGTCAAGAAGATGAACAACGAGCCAGAAACCTCATCGCAAAATCTGCACAACTCTATTTGATGGCGGTTGATGAAGCCCATCAATCGAAAGCCTCTACTATTACAGAAGAGGAGGCGAAAGGTTATGGAGACCTGCTACTGCCTGAGGAGAATAATGAAAAGGTGAAATATCTTGTAAAGTCAATTCCCGTTTTAGATGGGGCAAGATTGGTAGATGCTCAGGTGGTATTTAATCAGATGAAACAGCCTGTTATCACTTTCCAATTAGATGGAATTGGAGCGGAAATATTTGCCAACTTTACTGAAAAGAATGTAGGTAACCACCTCGCAATAGTCTTAGATGGTAAAGTGGTCTCTGCTCCTGTAATAAACGAAAGGATAGGAGGAGGTAGCGGACAGATTTCCGGCTCTTTCCAACTTCAAGAGGCACAAGATTTAGCTATTGCTCTAAGAAGTGGAGCATTATTAGCCCCTGTCTATATTATGGAAAAGAGAAGCATTGGACCATCTTTGGGAGCTGATTCAATCCGTTCAGCAACTATCGCACTTGTAAGCGGTTTTATGTTGGTAATTCTATTTATGGTTCTCTACTATGGAAGGTCTGGAATAGTAGCCAATATCGCTCTAATTACCAATCTATTTCTAATCCTTGCGATAATGTCTCTATTTGGAGCTACCCTAACCCTTCCGGGTATGGCTGGAATTGTTTTAACTGTTGGTATGGCGGTAGATGCCAATGTTATTATCAACGAAAGAATTCGAGAGCTTATATATAGTGGTAAATCTATCCATAAAGCGATAGCAGAAGGGTATGAAAAGGCTACAACAGCAATTTTAGATGCTAACCTAACTACCCTAATTGCTGCAATAGTTCTATATGGATATGGAAATGGACCAGTAAAGGGGTTTGCAATTACTATTAGTATAGGTATTCTCGCATCTATGCTAACTGCAATATTGGGAACTCGTGGCATATATGAGGCTATGAGTAGTTCTATTTCAAAACATGGGAGAAAATATTTTGGAATTGAGTAGAAAAAATATAGTTCTAATCCTATTAGCAATATTTGCAGGATTGGCTTTTGGAGCTATCTATTACAAAAACAGCAAAATCGAGAAAGAGATAGCAGATAGATTGCAGAAATTAGATGGAGTTCAATACAACAATATAGATTGTTCCGGTATCGTCTCAACCTCTTGCACCATTTCAGATATGCAATTTCAAGATGAAGAACTCACAATTAGAGAGGTGAAAATATCAGATATAGAGAAACTCTATGGATTGGAGAATCTTGAAAAAGATGGCAAATATCCTTTTCATATTGAAATGAACGATTTCACCTCTCCACAAATTGAGGAGTTCAAAAAAGAGGATATTATGAGAGATAGCGATACTATATCTCTCGTTGTATCGGGTATTGCAAATATTGAAAGTGGAAAAATTGCACTTGACCTACAAACTTCCATCGACCTTACCTTAACAGCTATTACCCTA
This sequence comes from Campylobacterales bacterium, assembly GCA_012963895.1. Classification (GTDB taxonomy): domain Bacteria; phylum Campylobacterota; class Campylobacteria; order Campylobacterales; family Thiovulaceae; genus UWMA-0117. The sequence continues at coordinate 13,331 of DTUW01000130.1, forward strand.
TCTACACAACTACATATTGATAGTAAAGATGAACCAGAAAGTATCAGCTTTCAACATATATCCCTATCTCTTACAGATAAAGAGCTATTGGGTAGGCTCTACCAGTTGAGAAAGAAGGATAAGCCTAATATCACTATGGACGAGTATAGAGAAGAACTAACCAAAGAGTTTCGAAATATGCTATCCGACTATCCAAAAATAGCCGATGAGGTTGAGAAGTTCATATCAACCGATAGCGATACTTTGGAACTATCTATATCTACAAAATCTGGAAAATATATTTCATTCGTTGAACTCTTCTTAGGCTACCAATTCGCTTCTATCGGTGGAGTGGTTGGAATTGAGAACTATATAGATAGTAATCTCAAAATAGAGGTAAAGGCTAAATAGTGGAACTTTTTCGATTTAAAAACAGCTATGACTTTATGGGTAAGAGTAAGATATTTCTATCTCTTTCTCTTACTCTCATGGTCTCTTCTCTGCTCCTTCTTTGGACTAAGGGGCTGAATTTCGGTATAGATTTTGCCGGTGGAACTCTGATTCAAGTGAAATATCAGGATAAAGCCCCTATATCTGCTATCCGTGAAGCTGTATCACAACATGAACTATTTCAAGGAGCTTCAATTACTGAATTTGGTTCTCCTGATGAGATAGTGATTAGAATAAAAAAGTCATCGGGTGAATTGAAAAAGGATATTGGTGATGAGGTGGCAGAAATTCTAAGAGGAACGGGAGAGTTCCAGATTAGAAGAGTTGATATGGTTGGGGCAAAAGTTGGTGGAGAGCTTAGAGAGAAAGGAATTACCGCCCTAATTTTGGTAGTGATTTCTATCCTTATCTATCTCTCTTTTCGGTTTGAATGGCGATTTGCCTTAGCTTCTATCTTTGCACTTATTCATGATGTAACTATTGCACTTGGAGCGATTAGCCTATTTGAGATAGAGGTAAATCTGGATACTCTCGCAGCTATCCTAACAATCTTAGGATATTCCCTAAATGACACTATTATTGTCTTTGATAGGATTCGTGAAGGGCTTGTAAAGTTCAAGAATATATCACTAGCCCATATTATCAACGAATCGGTATCCAGAACCCTATCGCGAACCACTCTCACATCTTTGACCACCTTTTTTGTCGTCTTCACCCTCTTCCTCTTTGGAGGGGAGATAATTCACGGCTTCTCCTTCACCCTTTTGGTTGGAATAGTTGTAGGAACATATAGTTCAATATTTATCGCCTCTCCAACTCTTATCTGGTTTAGATTTAGTGTAGAGAAATATAGAAAGATGTTGGCTGAAAAAGAGAAACGAGAGAGAGAAAAGGAGAGAATGCGAGAAATGTATGAAAAAGGAGTTTTATGATGGATAAGTTTGGTGAATTGAGGAAAGAGTTTGAAAAGTTTGTAGCTGAAAGATGTATTAGTGGTAATTGCGACACCACAGACGAGAGAGAAGATATTCCAGAAGAGGAGCTACCCCACTTTACAGAGGAGCTATCTAAAAAACTTCTCGCCCCCGCCCTATCGGGGATAAATCTTTCAAGGATAGACCTAAAACGGATTGGAGACGAGATAGGGGATAGTATCGCTATCCAAGAGCGGAAAAGAATGTTTAAAGCTCTGCTAAGACATAAACAGACAAGAGCAGAATTAGAAGAGCTATTCAACCAAATAGAACTCCATCTAAATGGTAGAATTTTGATATATCAGGAAATAATGGAAACTTATCCATCATCTAAAAATATCTTTGAGGGGTATATCCAAAAAATAGAGAAAACAAAAGAGACCCTAAATAGGATACTAAATGACTTTGAGGATATTAATCCAGATGCTGACCCTATCAACTTTGATGATATTTAAGGAGGTAATATGGCTGAATGTATCTTTTGCAAAATAGTTAGAAAAGAGCTACCTTCAAACATCGTTTTAGAAAATGAGCAGTTTCTAGCTTTTCACGATATAAATCCAAAAGCTCCTGTTCATATTTTGATAATTCCAAAAGAACACTTTGATAGCTTTCAAGAGGTTACACCTTCTACTATGGAAGGGATTACTCCATTTATTCAAGAGGTTGCAAAAGTTCTCGGAGTAGATTCGAGTGGGTATAGACTAATTACCAATATAGGAGAGAATGGAGGACAGGAGGTTAAACATCTCCACTTTCATCTATTGGGGGGTGCTAAATTGAAATGGGAACATCTCGCCGATTCCAACCCAAAAGCGAATCTGTAAATCTGATATAATTTTGGATATTTTCCACAAATATGAAGGAGATAGATTTGGCTGATAAAGAGAATATCGAGCAGACTCTATCCATTATTAAGCCTGATGCTGTTGGTAAAAATGTGATAGGTAAGATAATTGATAAGTTTGAGAGTAAAGGGCTGAAAATCAAGGCTATGAAGATGGTTCAACTCTCTGAAAAAGAGGTAGAGGAGTTCTATTCAGTCCATAAAGAGAAACCATTTTTTAAAGATTTGGTTGAATATATTACAAGTGGTCCAGTTGTGGCTATGGTGCTTGAAGGTAAAGATGCGGTAATTGAAAATAGAGTAATTATGGGTGCCACCAATCCAAAAGATGCAGCACCGGGAACTATTAGAAGAGAGTTCGCCGAAAGTATTGAAGCGAATGCGGTTCACGGTAGCGATTCTCATGAAAATGCACAAAAAGAGATAGCTTTCTTTTTTGGTAGAAGAGAGATATATTAGTTGAATATCCCATTTCATAGGGTTATCAAAAATAGCCTCTATCCTGTTTCGATAGATGACGATAGATTCTCGGTAGAGGCTTCTTTCTCATTTCAACCGAAATCCCAAAATATGCTGTTGTCCCATCTCCACATAGTTGGAACTATTCGGGTCGATTGCAATAGTTGTAGTGATGAGGTTGTTTTAGATATTGATGAGAATATAGATTTCCTTTTGAGTAATGGGATATTTCGAGGTTCTGATAAAGATTTCGATGTAGTCGAAGTTTTGGACAACTCTATAAATCTTCAAGAGCTTCTATTGGGTGAATTGGAGCTAATAGCAAGTGATTACTACCATTGCAAAAAGTGCGATGGGAAAATTTTTGAAAAAGAATTTTAGAAAGGATAGAACATGGCAGTTCCTAAGAGAAGAGTAAGTAAATCTCGTTCAGCAAAGAGAAGAACTCACTATAAAATTAAGTTGGCTAGACCAATAAAAGAAAATGGCGAATGGCGAATGCCTCATAGAATGAGCAAAAATGGAGAATATGCCAAACTACAATGATTACTATTGCTCTTGATGCGATGGGTGGAGATTTTGGAGCTGAACCCATCGTTACGGGTGCCGTTCAGGCACTCTATGAAAAAAAGGGGTTTCGTCTTATTCTCGTTGGAGATAGAGACGAGATAGAAAAGTATCTTCCTAAAAAACGGCGAAAACTAAAAGATAGATTGGATATAGTTGAGTCCTCTGATGTAATATCTATGGAGGATTCAGCTACCGATGTTTTTAAAAGAAAAGAGAGTTCTATATATAGAGCTGTCGATTTGGTTCGCAATGGTAAAGCTGATGCAGTTGTGTCAGCTGGACATAGCGGAGCTACAATGTCATTAGCCACTCTCAGAATAGGTAGAATTCCGAAAATCAGTCGTCCCGCTATCGCTGCCTACATGCCTACAAAAGATGGAAAAAGAAGTCTCGTTTTAGATGTTGGAGCCAATGTAGATTGCAAACCTGAACATCTTTTCCAATTTGGGATAATGGGTGAAGTCTATGCAAGAGAGATTTTAGGGATTCAAAATCCAAAAGTTGGACTTCTTTCCAATGGAGAAGAGGATAGCAAAGGTAACGAGCTTACTAAGGCAAGTTTCAAACTCCTGAAAAAATTACCTTCATTTAAGGGAAATGTTGAGGGGAATAATATTTTTGATGGCTCTGTTGATGTAATAGTATGTGATGGTTTTGTTGGCAATCTTGTTTTAAAAACAAGTGAAGGAGTAGCGGAAACCATAAGCGACTTTATCAAAAAGAGAATAAAAAAATCGGCTATTGCTATCGCCGGTGCTATCTTGATGAAAAAAGTATTTAGACTTTTGAAAAAAGAGATAGATTATGCTGAATATGGAGGAGCTCCTCTACTTGGATTGAAAGCCTGCACTATTATCAGCCACGGCAAAAGCAACCCCAAAGCTATCAAAAATGCAATTTTCCAAGCTATCTCTTATGTAAATGGAGATATTGAATCCAAAATTGAAGAGAAACTAAAAAATATATAGGAATAGTCCGTGTTTGCTTCTTTTAAATCGATAGGTGCCTATGTTCCTGAAAAAGTGCTAACCAATAGCGATTTGGAAAAGATGGTAGATACCAGCGATGAATGGATTGTTAAGAGAACTGGTATTAAAGAGAGACATATTGCTAGTAACGATGAGGTTACAAGTGATATGGGAGTGAAAGCGGGGGAGTTAGCTATCCAACGAGCCGGTTTGGAAAAAAGTGAAATTGATGCCGTTATTTGTGCCACTATCTCTCCTGACCATTTCTGTATGCCATCTACTGCAAATCTGATAGCTTATAAGTTAGGACTAAATCCTGTTACCTCTTTTGATATTAGTGCTGCTTGTAGTGGTTTTATCTATGCTCTCAATATTGCAAAATCTTTTGTGGAATCTGGAACATTTCGAAATATATTGGTTGTAGGTGCTGAAAAACTCTCCTCTATTGTAGATTACACCGATAGAACCACTTGTATTCTCTTTGGAGATGGAGCAGGTGCTGCTGTGATTGGAGCTACTGACAAAAGAGAAGAGGCGATAATAGATATTCATACCAGTGCCGACGGCTCCTATTCCGACTACCTTATTACCCCAGCGGGTGGGAGTGCCGAGCCGTGCAGTCTTGAAACTGTTGAGAAGAGAAGGCACTTTATGAAGATGCAGGGTAATGCTACTTTTAAGGTAGCCGTTAAAACTCTTACAAAAGATGTAATTGACATTCTCGAAAAGAATGGAATAGATTCTAAGGACATTACCCATTTTGTCCCCCATCAGGCTAACTATCGAATTATTAAGGCTG
>DTUW01000131.1 GCA_012963895.1 Campylobacterales bacterium
CAACTCTTGAAGAGCGATAGAACCGCTTGAAAATAGGTATCTATTAGTTAGGTCATAGATGATTAGAGCTACCAAAAGATATAGGAAATATGAGGTAATACTAGCCAATTTGTCCAATAGTTTCTCTATCATCTTCTACCTCGTTTGCTATTACTTTCTTGGTTCTTATTCCCCAAATTGGTCTCCTCCTCAATTAGCAACTGGAACAGGTTGCTAACCTCATCGGTATGCTCACTAATATATTTGCTTATCTCTTCAACCAATAGGTCATATTTTATCTGTTCCTCACTGATACCATCGTGGAGACCCAGAGCCACCTCAACATTTTTCCGCATCGCCGCATATTTTTCGGATAAATCCTCTTCTAACTCCTCATCTTTATCAAGCTCTAATTGGATATCTTCCTCTTCCTCTTTAAGCTCTTCTAACATTCGGATAGCGAAAGGGCGGATAACTTGGCGATAGAAGATAAATAGAACAATAGCGGCAAAGAGATATTGGAGAAGGGTATTGATAGGAACATATTTGGCTAACCTATCTACCCAAGTATTGAGAATAACTTTTCTATTTAGCAACTCTTCGATAGATTTGAATTGGAAGTTTCTAACTGAGACCTCATCACCTCTATCGAAATTTATTCCAATAGCTTGAACTACAAGAGCTTTAATAGCTTCTAATTGAGCTTCTGTAAGAGGAACATATTCATACTCACCCGTCTTATTTCCATTCTCATCGACCTTTTCGCGATAATCTCCATCTACAACAACAGCAGCGGTAATTCTTTTGATTCTGGAAAATTCTGCCTTCTCTTTGGAAACAGTTTTAGAGATTTCGTAGTTTGTAGTAGCTTTGCTCTTCTCATACTTTTCACGACCATTGTCCCCAATACCTTGAACAGGTCCAATATTGCTAACAGCACCCGGCACCCCTCCAATCTCTTTTGGCTTGAATCCTTCTCTAACTTCGTCTACTGTCTGCTCACTTCTAACGACAGATTCAGGGTCGTAATACTCTTTTTCACTCTCTTGTTTAGAAAAGTCAAATTCGATAGTAACCTTAGCCACAACTCTATCCCTGCCACCGATAACAGGGGCGAGAACATCAACTATCTTTTTCTCATACATCTTTTCAAATCTATTTTTATAGGTCATCTGCAATTTAGCCTCTTCACTTGAAGCGGTAATTTCATCATTATCACCGAGAGGCTCACCGAAAGCATTAACAACAGTTACATTATCTACTGATAGTTTTGGAACGGCAGAGGCTACAAGGTATTTGATACCCTTTATCTGTTTAGGCAATAAAATCATATTTTCTTTTAAAGTTACCACAACAGAAGCGGTTGGAGGGACTTGACGAGAAACAAATAGAGATTCTTGCGGTATAGCGATATGGACTTTTGCAGTCTGAACAGGTTCCAACATCTCAACTGTTTTGGACAGCTCCCCCTCGATGGCTCTTAGATATTTTATCTGCTGGTCAAAGTCGGTAGCCCCAAATTGTTGCTCGTTGAAAATTTCAAATCCTACCCTATTATCTTTCGGAAGTCCAAGAGAAGCTATCCTCATTCTTGCCTCTGGTAAATCTTCATTAGCCACTTTGATAGTGGCGAAATTCTCGCCATTATCCTGAATGGAGTAATCTATCCCGCTCTTTTTCAACTCTTCTACTATTAATTTAGCCTCTGTATATGGGACAGATTCATATAGGGGCTTATATGTATAGCTCTTATCCTCAGCAGTTGAGACAAGAATAAGAAAGACAAAGAACCCAATAACTGCAATTAGAGAGACTGCGACTATTATTTTTTGCGACCTCTCTAATTTGAGAAATGCCTTAGTTAATTGGGTTAAAAGCTCTTTGAAATCCATTCACCACAACTTTTGTTATAGAACATTTCTAAATATTTCAAAAAATCTAATATTTTCCTCTGGTTTTCCGATAGTAACTCTAACTCCATTCAATCCATACCCTTTCAAGTCTCTAATAATTATACCCATTCTCAATAGTTCATTTGAGATATTAGAGGAATTATATCTCTCAGGTAATAAAAGGGTAATGAAGTTAGTTGCACTCTCTATATACTGAAATCCCACCTCATCGGCAAACTTTTCAAACTTCTCCATCTCTTGAAAGTTGATTTCAACACTTTTCCAAACATGTTCCATGTCTTTAAGAGCTTCAACACCTGCTAGGAGGGATAGGGTTGTGATATTGAAAGGTGGGCGAACTTTATAGAGGTTTTGAATAATATCTCTTTGGGCTATTCCATAGCCTACTCTCATTCCTCCTAATCCAAAGGCTTTTGAAAATGTTCCAAGATAGATACTATTTGGAAACTTGTCGATAAGTTCAGATGGTTCTATTTTGAAATTTGGATTTCTCTTTTCTGCATACTCCATGTATGCTCCATCAACCACTACAAGAGTTTCACTATCTATCTTCTCTAAAAATCTATATAGCTCGTCTCTCTCAATAGCATCACCTGTTGGGTTATTTGGAGTGCAGATAAAAATAGTATCTGGTCTCTCATTTTTGTATATTTGGTAGAACTGCTCCAAATCGTGATGGGTTGAATCTGTTTTTAGAACCTTTGCACCTACGAGATTGGCATATATCTCATACATAGCGAAAGTAACTCTATTCATTAAGACTTTTGACGATGAGGTCAATTTAGCTCGTGAAATAAAATCTAATACCTGGTCGCTACCTGCTCCAATAATGATATTGGAACTATCTACCTGAAATCGTTGAGCTAATCCCTCTTTCAATTCAAACATAGAGTCATCGGGATATAGATACCCCTTAGAGCTATTTTCAGCTAACTTTTTTGCCACTTTTGGACTCATTCCAAAAGGGTTCTCATTACTCGCCATTTTGATAACTTGCTCTGGGGAAATTCCAAACTCTCTAACTATAAGTTCTATCGGTTTTCCAGCTTCATAAACTTCTATTTTTGATAGATGGCTATTGAATTTCATACTTTTATCCGTGAATAAGAATTATCACAAAACGATATTTTATAATGTTTCTTTAATCTCTCTATCTATCTCAAAGACCTCATCAATGGATTTGGGTTCTCTATCTCCAAACTTATCGAAAATTTCCAATATATTTTTTGCAATATCTCCAAACTTGATTTGGTGGTTCAAAAACCTATCCACCAAAACATCATTAGCTGAATTTAGAATAACTCCCTTTTTTGGATATTTCAAAAGTTCCTCTTTCAAACTCCAAAGAGGATATTTAGAGGTCTCTATCTTTTCGAACTCAATAGGAGGAATAGAGGTAATATCTATATTGGGTAGTATCTGCTCCTCTACCTCTCCTAAGAGTGCAAAAGCTATCGGGAGTTTCATATCTGTTCCTGAAATGTGGGCGGTGGTGCTACCATCTTTGAATTCTATTAGAGAGTGGATAATAGAGTTCCTTTCAATTACTCCATCTATGCTCTTAGGAGAGAAGAGCCATTTAGCTTCAAGGAGTTCAAAAAGTTTATTTACCATTGAGGCACTATCAACCGTTATTTTTCTACCCATTTTCCAATTTGGGTGGGTTAGGACATCTTGCGGGGTAGCATCTGCAATATCTGAAATATCCCAATCTCTCAATGCTCCGCCACTCGCAGTTAAAATCATCTTTTCAACAGGGCGACCATTGAGGAGATACCATAATCCGAAATGTTCGCTATCGATAGGAGAGATTTTGGAAATATCTAAGAATGCCCCAGCTACTACCAAAGATTCTTTATTAGCCAGTGCCAATCTCTTTCCAACTTCAAGAGTTTTTAGAGTTGGTTTTAATCCTGTAAAACCGACAAGAGCATTTAGAACTATTTCACTTTTTGATAGTTCGATAGCTTCTAATATTCCATCTTCTCCAAATAGGACTTTTTCGTGATTTACCTTATCTATATCCTCTTTTTGAGCTACTACTACAATTTTTGGAGAAAACTCAGAAATTTGTTGGTTGAGGAGTTCTATATTTCTACCTGCTACTAAGACCTCAACCTGAATACCAAATCTTTTCGCTATCTCTAAGCTATTTCTACCAATTGAACCTGTTGAACCTAATAGAACCATATTTTCACCAATTCATATTATTATTTAGGAAATTTTACTTATTTTTAATCTTTGGTAATAGATGATTACAATTTATATGTTTGTTTTCTGATAGATTGAAAAAATGGAGGATAGAGAGTATGTTATTAAGTCAAGTAATTGATATATCTGGTCTTGGAAACCATATAAATTTAGAAAAAACAAAGATTGTTAGACATTCAGATTATCAAATAATTCATGAGGATTTGATTGAAGAATATCAAAAATACCAACCAAATAATGTTTTTGGAAATTGTGATTATATTGTGGTCTTTACCGCCTTAGAGAAAAGGCTCTCTTTATTTTATGGTGTTTATAGAATTAATGGCGGTGAATTTAGAAAGAGTGTAAATATTCCACAAGAGCTTGTCGAGTGTGGATATGACAAACAAACTGGCTGTTTTCTATATGATATAGAAAAATTGGACTATCTAAGCAATTTAAAAGATAGATTAGTAATTGATTGGGGCGAAGGACTTAGAAGTTGGCACCAATGGTTAAATAAGAACGATAAAAAGGTTGTAGAAATTAGACCACCAATCAGACCATAGAGAAAAAATAAAACTTGGTGTGGAGCAATCCCCAACTCTTACCAATTCAGAATCGCCAATAAGACCATAGAACTTAACATATACCCATCGACCCTATCCAATATCCCGCCGTGTCCCGGTAGGATATTTCCAGAATCTTTGATATTAGCTTTTCGCTTCAAATATGACTCAAACAAATCCCCAAATACTGCAAATATAGAGATTGTCAAAGAGAGAAATAGAAGATATAGCAATCCAAAATCGAATATCAACAACCCCAAAAGTGTTCCAATAGCAGTAGCCGAAACCACTCCACCAGCTACCCCTTCAAGTGTCTTTTTTGGAGAAGTTGGAGAAAATTGAGTTTTGCCAATAGCTCTACCTACAAAATATGCCATCGTGTCGGTAGAACTAACTACAACCAATAGCCAAGCCAGTATTTCCATTCCAAAATTTCTATATAACTCTAATAGCGATAGAAATGGAACAGTTGGATAGAGATATGGTAAAAAATAGACCTCTCTTATCTTCTTTGGAAAATAGGCTAAAAGTCCCAAAAATATAGCTCCAATAAGGAGAACCAGATAGATACTATTTTGAATGAATGGAGCTACTACCCATAGCAATAGAGATACGGTATAGAAATTTGCCTCTAATGGCAGTTTGTAGAGTTTTAGACTTTCGTAAATTGAGATAAGATAGACAATTCCCAGAAATAGCCAAGTAAGAAAAAAGCTATCTACAACTCCTACAAATAGCAAAATCCCAGATAGAACTATCCCCGTAACTATCCTATCTCTCATTTCAACTCTTCTAATTTTCTAATTCTCTCTTCAAGCAAAATTAGAAGATTTTGAAGATATTTGATAACTAAATCCATCTTCTGATTTGCCTCTACCAAATCTGGGGATTGTAATCCTTGAAAAAATATCGTTATCTCTTCTTGAAGGGTTTTGATAAAAGCCACCTCATCGTCTATATCTCTAATCTGTTTAGGTTGCTCCTCTATCTTCTCCTCTATCAATTTCTCCAACTTCTGAGTTTCGAGATGGAGCTGTTCGGTGGAACTTTGTAGCTCCTTCTCTATATCATTTTTTGAGGTGGTGGAATCTTCTGGTAATTCATCTGTAAATTCTGCAATTGTAGAGAGGATTACATCTTTCAAATTATCGCTATTCACTCTATTTCTCGCCTATATTTTTCTATAATATTATCATCTTCTCCTGACCAATTCTATATATAGCAAAGTCGTATTTTACAGGGTCTTCTGGGTCAAACTCTTTCAATTTCTCTGTAAGTTCTACAACAGATTTTAGGTCGTAACTCTTTCTCTTTAAAAGTCCCAATTTTCTAGATATATGAAATGTATGGGTGTCTAACGGAATTAGTAAATCCCGTTTAGATACACCTTTCCACAGCCCCAAATCCAATCCTCTATCTCTCACAACCCATCTTAGAAATAGATTCCATCTCTTATATGGAGATTGTCCAGAGAGTTTGGAGAGATGAGGTGGCTTACCAATTAGAAATTGATACCCTTTGGAGTTGTGAGGGTAGATGGTATATATATTCTCGATTAGTGAAGCTATCCCCTCTAAAACTGAATGGTTGCGACCATACCCATTTAAAAAAATGGTTTGCAGGGTGTTTCCATGTTGGTAGATTCTGGAAAGGGCTATAAATATGGCTGAAATATCTTCACCCTTTTGAAATCGATAGTAGCTATTGCGATACCTCTCTTCTATCTCTTTTTCACTTTTGTCCAAATAGGAAAAGTCCAAATTTTCTAAGAACTTCACAATTAGAGAAGCTTTTCCATATGCAAAGAGGGCGGAAATGAGGGCTATCCGTTCATCTCTATATTTTCGAGCCACCATAAGGGGGTCTGGCTTCTCTGATGATAATTCGCTCTCTATATCTCTCTTTTCAACTTCTTTATCTAAAAGTTCCTTGATACTATCCATCTTGTTCAACTCGTTCTAAGAAGACCTTTAACATCTTTTCCCTACTCTCATTGAGCCAATCCCTCTCTTTGGTCGCCTTAAATGGAGGTAAGAAGACAACATCAACACAACCACCGGAGGCGGTCATCTCTTTGGTATTCAACCGCTTGGCACTATTTACCAATACGACAGGCTGGACTATAAATCCGTGTTTATTAGCTACTATTGAAGCACCAGATTTGAATTTCAACATGCTATTTTTTGTATTACGAGTTCCCTCTGGAAAGATAGTAACAACTCTATTTTTAGATGCTCTATCTTTTGCATCTTTTAGAAGTTTCAAAATTCCCCTTCTATCTTGCCTATCAATCTCAATCATATTAGTAAGACTAAGAGAGTAGCCGAAAAACGGAATTTGAAAAAGTTCCTTTTTAGCAACCCAAGCTAAATCTATATCGGGGGTAGCTACTTCCATTGCCATAATATCTAACATACTTTGGTGGTTGAGAATAAACATATTGGCATCTGGTGAAGGCTTACCAAATACCCGAACTTTTACATTTCCTGAAACCAGTATCGCCTTAGATGTCCATTTTCTAAGTTTGCTATTCCACTTTTTGAAAAATGGTAATAGGATTATCATTATTGCAATATGAAATAGAAAGAAAAATAGAAAATAGTAGGCTTTAATCCTCTTGACAAACATCTTCAACCTTTATCCAACCTTCACTACTATCGGAAATACGAATTTTGATAAATTTTCCACGAGTAGCTATCTTCTCAAAGTAGCTATTTCCCTCAACACTCTCAAACCCAGTAGAACTCTCCATTGGCAAGATTCTAATTACTGCTCCATCTCTAACACATATTTCAGGTTTCGGAACGATTAGAGAGATTGCTATTAGTAGAGAGATAGAAGCTAAGATAATATTTATCCAGTTTTGATAATGGTAAAAAAGAGCAAGAAATAGGATAGTGAGACCGATAGATATGGAAAGTTTTATTTTGAAATTTGTATCTAATGTTTTTGGGTGAAAGTCCTTAGCTGTTGTAACCATATCATTTTTTACCCTAAACGGAATACGAATTTTTTGAAAGTCGAAAATATCGGTATTGAAATATTTGAATACAAAATTGTCGTAATACTTTGGCAGGATTACAAAAAATATCACTTTACCTTTTCGAAAATTCCCACTGCTCCTTTTGGACTCTATTCCTTGTTTGTAGATATATGGCTCATTGAAATGAATATCTTGTAAATCTGCCATCTCTGCTCTAATAAACATTGTTAGAATATTGTGTCCCTCATCATACCTATCAGCCACTACTTTATATATCTCCAAATTCTTAGCAAAGACATGGGAAAAATTTTGGCTCGGAGGTAACTCTATAACTCCATCAACTCTACGACTGGATAGAGATGTCTTTTTTCGACCATTCACATATACAGCCACATTAGGCAATATTACATCTGTATCAGTGGCTTTGAAATAGAATCTGTCCTCTGCATATACTATACCGTTGCTATCAACAATAGTCCTGTCTGGGGTATCTGATAGGAGTTGAACCCCTTTACCCCCTTTAAATCTATATTCGATTTCATCGAAGTTTTCGGAAATAACTGTCAATTTGAAGGTAACTGGAAAAATTTGACCTCTATATATCCTATCTGGAACATTGAGATAATCTATATATATACCATTTCCACCGCTATATTGAATTGCATATTGAGGAATTAGGTTCTCCCCAAGGAGGAGAGAGGAGAAGAGGGATATTAGAGTAACTATATAGAACATATTCTAATTTAGAAATCCTTCTAACATTTTTACCCCATCATCGCTACCTAAGATAGATTCTATCGCCCGTTCAGGGTGGGGCATCAATCCAAATATATTTTTCTCTCTATTGCAAATACCAGCGATAGCTTCTACTGAACCGTTTGGATTTAGCGGTTTTCCATCTCTATCGCAATAGGTAAGTAGGATTTGGTTATTCTCTTTCAACTCTTGCAGTCCCACCTCATCGATAAAATAGTTACCCTCTGCATGTGCGATTGGGATATTGATAATTTCCCCTTTCTCCGTTTTGGAGAGGAATATATTGTCATTGTTCTCAACTTTCAGATAGTGATATTTGGATATGAAATGGAGATTTTCATTTCTCTTCATTGCCCCCGGTAATAGATGGGCTTCTAGGAGTATCTGGAATCCGTTACATATCCCGAGAACATATCCCCCGCTATTGGCAAACTCTTTTATCCCTTGCATAATAGGAGAGAAACGGGCGATAGCTCCACTTCTCAAATAGTCTCCATAGCTAAATCCGCCCGGAACCACTACCAAATCTACATGTTTTGGAACTTCTCTATCTTGATGCCATAAAAATTGGGTTGTAAATCCCAACTTTTCGAAACTATATTTAGTGTCATAGTCGCAATTTGTCCCGGGAAATTGAACAATAGCCACATGTTTAGACATCTGAAATCTCTATATCGTAGTTTTCAATTACCGTATTAGCTAGGAGAGATTCACACATCTTTATAGCTTCCTCTTTTGCTTCTTTATCAGAGGCTGAATTGAGTTTCAAAACTATCTGTTTTCCTATTCGAACATCTTCAACCACTTCACCAAAACCGAGAGAATCTAATGCATGATGGACTGCTTTACCTTGTGGGTCTAATACCCCCTCTTTTAAATATATATTTACAACTACCCTTTTCATCTATACCCTTCCTAATATTCTATCTCTAACCTGTTCGTAAGCGACTTTGACCCCTCCAATACCTTCTCTAAATCTATCTTTATCCAACTTTTCATTAGTCTCTTTATCCCAGAATCTGCAACTATCAGGAGAGACCTCATCGGCGAGAATAATATTACCGTCGGAAGTTCTTCCAAACTCCAATTTGAAATCTATAAGTCTTAACCCTATTGCATCGAAATATGGAACTAAGATACTATTTACCTTTTTCCCCAATTCTCGCAATGTGTCAAGTTCTGAAACATCTTTCACAAGTTCCAAAATTAGGGCATGTTCATCTGTAATAATAGGGTCATTTAGTTCATCTTTCTTATAGTAGAACTCCACAAGGGTAAAAGGTAACTTTTTGCCGTTTGGAATTCCCAACCTTTTCGAAAGAGAACCGGTGGCTACATTTCTAATCACAACCTCGATAGGAATAATATCAACCCTCTTAACCAACATCTCTCTATCAGAAAGTTTGGAAATAAAATGGGTCTCTACTCCATTTTTTTCAAGTTCTTGAAATAGAATAGTTGAGATTTCATTATTCAAAATCCCTTTTCCCTCTTCTTGGGATTTCTTTTGAGCATTGAAAGCTGTTAAATCGTCTTTGAATTCAGCTATCAATTTATCAGGCTCTCCAACTACCTCATATAGTTTTTTCGCCTTGCCTTCATAAAGCAATTTCGCTTTTTCCATATATCCAATATCCTAATTTGTAGATTTTCAAACTATGAATTTTACCATCTATCTAATATCCCCCCTATCTATCGCCATTAGGATAAATAGCTCTCCATTTTTCGAAATCCATCTATCTTTAATAAATGCATATCTCAATAGATGTGATGAGGTTTGGGAGATAGAGTAGTTCATCTCTTTTCCCTTTTGAGTATGTTCTTTCGTGAATTTGGACTCAATCTCAACCCCTATATTTTCACTCAAATTGGCACGGGCTAAGATAGAGGCTATCCTAAGCTGTTTCGCAAGTGAATCCATCTTTTTCGCTGAACCAACTCCATATATATATCTCTCATCTCCACTCTGAAAAATCCATTTTGGAGCTTCTAAATCACTAGCAATCACAAATTGAGTGAATATTAGGAATAGTAGAACTCTTATCATCTCTATTTTCTCCTGTTATAATTTGAACTACATATTATACAAAGGACATATATTTAGAAGATGTCTGATATTAGCCTTATTCTCTTAGGAGCGGGACAATCTACCCGTTTTGGATTACCTGTAAAAAAGCAGTGGCTACGAGTGAATAATACTCCTTTATGGCTCAAAGTTCTGGAAAGTTTCCGAGAAAGTTTCGATTTTGCAAATATTGTAATTACTGCTGATAGAGATGAGGTGGCTCTCTTCCAACATTTCACAGATGTAGAGGTGGTAGCAGGTGGAAAAAGTCGCCAAGAGTCTATAAAGTTTGCATTAGAGAAGATAGAGACCCCTTGGGTTCTCATTTCAGATATAGCCAGATGTGATATTCCAAAAGAGATGGTGGATAGGATTCTGGAAAATAGAGACAAGGGGGATATTGTAGTTCCCTATCTATCGGTGGCTGATACTGTTGTTGTAGGTGGTGAAAATGTTGATAGAGATAGTGTGAAACTTATCCAAACTCCGCAACTTTCTAAAACTGAAATTTTGAGGAAGCTACTTAGAAAAAGTGAAAAGAGTTGGAGCGATGAGAGTTCTCTATTTGCTGAATATGGATATAGAAGGTATTTCGTTCGAGGAGATAGAAGAGCTAACAAATTGACCTATTTAGAAGATATAGATAATTCCAGCTGTTTTAAAAAAGGATTTACAGAAAGTATTAGAGTTGGTAACGGGTTTGATGTCCATCAATTCCAAATTGACGATAGCCGAAAACTACTATTGGGAGGAGTTAAGATAGATACCCCCCTCTCTCTAAAAGCCCATTCAGATGGAGATGTTCTAATCCACTCTCTGATAGATGGTATTTTAGGAGGGGCTGGAATTGGAGATATTGGAGAACTCTTCCCCGATAGTGATGAAAAGTATCGGAATATAGATTCCGCTAAACTTTTGGAAAATGTTCTACATACTATTACCAAAATAGGATTGGAAATCAGATATATAGATATTACTATCATTGCCCAAATTCCAAAGTTGCAGGGATACAAAAGAGAGATTAGAGAAAACCTCTCCAAAATTTTGCAAATACCAAAATCGAATATCAATATCAAAGCAACTACTACCGAGAAATTGGGGTTTATTGGTAGAAAAGAGGGAATAGGGGTAATTTCCACTGTAACCATTGCCAATATTGATTGGAGAGCATATCTATGAGAGTTAAAAAGTGTCTAATTATTGAAGATGAGATTTATTTAGCTGAAAGTATTGCAAACAAGTTACAAAATAGCGGTTTTGAGACCAAAATAGTCTCTTCAACCAGAGAGGCTATGGAGTTAGATGAAACATTTTCAGCCGTTCTCCTCTCTTCTAATTTAGAGCATGAAGAGACCTTTTTAGAAGTTGTAAAGAGATTCAAATACTCTACTATTATGCTGATGGTTTCATATATCAATAATGACCTCATCGCAAAAGCGGTAGAACTCGGAGCTAACGACTACATTTTGAAACCTTTCAAAGTTGATGTTCTCGTTCAAAAACTTATCTATTTCCAACGACTTACAGATTTAGAAGATAGAGAGAGAAAATACCTAAAATTCCTTGATACTATATTGGGAGAGAATAGGCTAACTGAAAAAGATAGAGAAATACGACTACCTCTAATAGTCTATTCTAAGGTGGATAGTGAAATAGATACATTTGTCTATTTCTTTGCTAAGGAGAGGAAAAAGCTTATTGAGATAGTTACTCCGAAAAATTTCCAGCAAATGTTAAAAGAGAACGAACCCCATACTATCTACTACTTTCGAAAGTTTGAAGAGCTATCCAATGAAAAGAGAAAAAATATTTTGGAAAGTATCAAGGGAAAAAATTTCATTATCGGCACTTCATCATTAGATGATATTGAAATTCGGGGCTTCTCATTCAAAGAAATAGATGTTTCTCTACCACCAACACATACGGAAGAGATATTACCCGTATCGGAATATATTAGACAAGTTGTCCTATTTCACCAAGATAAGTTGCCAGATACTGAAATTTCTAAAAGACTTGGAATATCTCGTAAAAGCCTATGGGAAAAGAGAAGAAAATTCAATATTCAAAGAAATAAAAAATAACTATATCAAGAATAGAAGAGGAACAACGACAGATATTCTATTTTGCCAATCGTAGTGGGGAATTTGGAGCGATGAGGTAGATACTTTGAAGCTATCAAAAAAGAGAATATCAATATCTAAGGTTCGGGGACCATTTGGGAAATCTCTTTTTCTACCAAATCGTTTCTCTAAATAGAGAATTTTTGAAAGAAATTGGATAGGGGGTAATTTGGTTTCTAATAGGATTACTCCATTGTAAAAATCATTCTGCTCTAAGTATCCAAAAGGAGGGTTTTTCAAAATAGGAGAGGTGGAGAGGAGGCGGATAGTTCTATCTCTTTTCAATCTCAATAAGAGTTTTCCAAAGATTTTTATCGTGTCTCCAATATTTCCACCTATCCCAATGAATACTCTATATCCAGATTTGCGATAGTAACTATTGGAGTAGGGAAACAGGGGAGAAAAGTGGAGAGAGAGAGTATCAGACAAGAGCAATCTATAAGATTTTAGCTCGTCCATTCTTTATTACAACCATATTTTCAATTCTTACACCTAAGAAATCCGGAATATAGATAGCTGGTTCAATGGTAAAGACCATGTTGTCTTCTATTACAACATCAGACTTTGGAGAGATATTAGGATATTCGTGAATATCCAATCCTACTCCGTGGCCGGTTGAGTGGAGAAAATTTTTTCCGTAACCTGCTTTGTCAATAATATCTCTTGCTATCTTATCTACCTCAGAGGCTTTCATGCCACTTCTAATTTTGGAAATAGTCTCGTCGTGAGCCTTTTGAACTATGTCGTATATCTTTTGGACTTTAACACTCATCTGAACCGAAGAAAAGCGACTTCTATCAAACATAAATGTCTCGGTTCTATCAGAACAGTAGCGGTGATATTTCACCCCCGCATCTACCAATAGAATATCCCCATTGGAAAGTCTCCTATTAGTAGGTAGTGCATGGGGCTTAGATGTATTTTCGTTTATAGCTACTATCGGTTCAAAACTGAGGTCTAATAGCCCTTTTTGTTGGAGAATAGTTTTTAGTTTGTAGTGTAGCTCTCTCTCTTTTCTACCTATCCCTTTGGAGACTAGATATTCTTTGAATCTTTCAAATCCAGCTCTACCATAATTTACAGCAGTGGCTATATACTCTATCTCTTTATCACTTTTGATAATTCTCTTATGTTTAGAAAAGTGGGGTTTAGGGGAAAGCTCTATCTCCCCCAATCCACTTTGTAATTTTTCAAACTCGGCAACACTCCACTCATACGGGTCATAGACAATTTCCAAATTTGGAGATTTGGAGAGAAGTTGTTTTAAGCTCTCTACCAAATCGCTACTTTCGACTACTTCACATCTACCAGATGTAGCCTCTTCTGCCTCCTCTCTATATCGAGCATCGGTGATAAAAAACTTTTCCGAACCTAGTTGGAGAAAAATAGCATTATCACAACTATATCCAGCCTCGTAATAGATGCTATTTTCACCTTTTAGAATGAAATTCATTACCTACCCTACTGCTCAATCTTATTAGCCTGTTGCTCTCTCAACATCTTGATTTCATTCAATATCTGAATCATTGCCACCATCGCAAGATGGTAGGAGAATGGACCAAATCCCGAAATTTGACCAGCCACCACAGGAGCTATCATAGATTTATGTCTAAATTCCTCTCGCTTATAGATATTGGAAATATGAACCTCAACAGTTGGAAGATTTACAGCAGTTATTGCATCTCTGATAGCGATAGAGGTATGGGTGTAAGCTCCCGGGTTGATAATAATTCCGTGAGAATCTCCCAAAGCCTCCTGAATCTTATCAACTATTTCACCCTCTAAGTTGGATTGGAAAAACTCAATCTCAAACCCGTTGTTTTTCGCCACCTCTTCCATCTGTTTATGGATTTGTTCCAACTTCATTCCGCCATATATATTCTGTTCGCGAGTTCCCAACATATTCAAGTTAGGACCTTGAATAACCAATATTTTCATATCACCTCCTCTATTCATCTAAATCATCTGTTGGAGTAATCAAGACATCTATATCTTTATAGAATCCAGTTCCAACTGGGATTGTTCTACCAATTACTATATTCTCTTTCAAATCGGTAAGTTTATCAACTTTACCAGCTACCACCGCCTCAGTTAGAACCTTTGTAACATTTTGGAACGATGCAGCCGAAATAACACTATCAGCCTCGACTGCTGCCCTTGTAATTCCGAGAAGAGCAGGACTAGCGATAGCAGGTTTCCCTCCAAGTTTCAATATTCGTCTATTCTCTTCTGTGAATCTCTTGCGACTAACAAAGTCTCCCGGTATCAATTTAGTATCTCCGCTATTTTCTATCTGAACCTGTCGCAACATTTGAGAAATGATGACTTCTATATGTTTATCGGCAATATTTACCCCTTGTCTCTTATAGACCTGTTGAATCTCAGAAATCATATAGTTATGGAGAGCATTCATTCCCAGAATTTGCAAAATATCATTGCTGTAAATAGTTCCATCTGTCAATCTATCACCTGCATGGACAAAATCACCTTCATGAACTAATATCTGTCTATTTTTGTCAATTAGATACTCTCTCTCTTGTCCAGTAGTCTCATTAGTTACAGTAATTCGCTGTTTTCCTCTCAACTGCTTACCAAATGAAACCACTCCATCTATTTCAGATAGCTGAGCTCTATCTTTCGGCTTTCTCGCCTCAAATAGCTCTGAAACTCTCGGCAGACCTCCTGTAATGTCTTTGGTTTTGGAAACCCCTTTTGGTCTCTTAGCCAAAATATCAGCCTCTTCTACTCGGCTACCTGTTCGAACTGTAATAATGCTCTTTGAAGCTAATTGGTATCTGATTAGGTCTCCTCCATTATCAGGTGCTAAAACCAATACTGGTAGATTGGATAGTGAAACTGCTTCTGCAACTTCAAAAGAAGTATCGCCTGTAAGAGCATCTTTTCTCTCAATTATATTTTTCCCAACCTCGAAATTTTCAAATGAGATAGTTCCAGACTTTTCAGCAATGATGAGGTCATTATATGGGTCCCATTCGACAATCTTATTATTCGTCCCTTCTGGTGCCGATGCAATTAGGGTATCGGCTTCAACCTCATCGAACTCATTCACCTCTATTCTAGAACCTCTAACTATATAGTGTCTGATAGCTTCTCTATCTTCGCTATCTGAGATAACTATAAACAGCCCTTTCTTAGTAACAATATCCCCTTTTTTCTTTTGAACAGGGACAAGATGGTCGCCTCTAAGGAGATAGAAATTTACTTTCCCTTTTTCTCCGGCTTTGATATTTTGAGGGATAGGCTCTCCATCTTGAACAAAGAGTTCAGCTCCGTATGGAATTCTGTTAGGGACATTCCAACCATCTTTAATTATCTCTAAGATGCTCTCATCTTGCTCTATATGGTCTCCACTTTGGTGAGGAATGAAGAATTTGGAATCTATTTGACCAACAATTCCTGCCAGTTCATTAGACTTCACTATATCACTTTTTCTTACCTGATACTTTTTGATTTTTTCCCCATCAGAGATAGAAATCACCACCTCATCGTGGAAAGAGGTTAAATGGAATGTTCCAGAAAAAGGTGCTTTAATTTTTGGTTCAACTAGTAGAACTGCTGCATTTCTTCTATTTGCAACTATCTTTTTACCTTCTCTATTGGTGAAAGTTTTAAGATTGTAGTATCTGATAAAGCCCTCTTTCTCGGAATGGATAGAGTTTTCAGTTTGGGTAGATGTTGCAGTTCCCCCTGTGTGGAAAGTTCGCATAGTGAGCTGAGTTCCAGGTTCTCCAATTGATTGAGCGGCAATAATTCCGATAGCTTCACCATTTTTCACTAACTTACCTTCACCCAAATTCAACCCGTAACACTTAGCACATACTCCACCCTCTGATTTACATGTGGTAACTGTTCTAATTTCGACTGACTGAATACCTGCATCTACTATTACTCTTGCATCTTCTGGCTGAACCAAATGTCCATCAGAAAAGAGAACTTCATTAGTGATAGGGTCTATTACATCTTGAATCAGAACCCTTCCAACTATTCTCTCTTCAAGAGGTTCTATTACCTCATTATTTACCACAATGCTACTTACTTCTAATCCCTCGTGAGTTCCGCAATCATCTTCAATTATCTTAACACTTTGGGCAACATCTACAAGCTTACGAGTAAGATAACCTGCATTAGCAGTTTTCAAAGCGGTATCGGTGAGACCTTTTCTAGCTCCGTGAGTTGAGATGAAATATTCAAGAACATTTAGCCCCTCTTTGAAGTTTGAGATAATAGGGGTTTCGATAATGGAACCGTCAGGCTTACTCATTAACCCCCGCATACCTGCTAACTGCTTAATTTGGGCTTCTGAACCCCTAGCTCCTGAATCTGCCATCATGTAGATAGAGTTAAAGCCATCTTGGTTCTTTCGGAAGCTCTCCATCATCTTACTTTTCAATATATTCTCTGTTCGTGTCCAGACATCGATAATTTTCTTATTCTTTTCCTCAGTGTGGAACTTTCCTACCTCAAAGTCATTTTGAATTTCATGAACCTCATTTTTAGCTTTTCTAATTAGCTCGCTCTTTTCATCAATTACAACAATATCATCTATTGAGATAGAAACCCCAGCCTTAGTAGCATATTTGAATCCTGTTGCTTTCAATTTGTCCAAAAATTCAGCTGTTACCTCTATTCCTCCATGTTTGTAAATATAATCTACCAACTTTCCTATATCAGACTTTTTCATTTTCTTATTCCACAAACTAGATGGAACTTTCACAGGCAGTATAGAATGGATTATCATTCGTCCTGGGGTTGTATGAACTATATCTCCGTCTATTCTTGTTCTAATCCTTGAACGAATATCCAAAGCTCCATGCTCCATCGCTATCTCTATCTCTTCGACAGATGCAAATAGCTTATTCTCTCCCGGTAATCCGTGTTTCTCTACCGTAATATAGTAGATACCCAAAACCATATCCTGTGAAGGTATCGCTATCGCTTTTCCTGATGCTGGACTTAATATATTGGTCGTGCTTAACATCAATATCTTTGACTCTGCTATTGCCTCTGGTGTGAGAGGAACATGAACCGCCATCTGGTCTCCGTCAAAGTCGGCATTAAATGCAGCACAAACCAACGGGTGGAGTTGAATAGCTTTTCCATCTACTAATTTTGGGTGAAATGCTTGAATTGAGATTCTGTGGAGGGTAGGAGCCCGGTTTAATAGAATTGGATAGCTATCTACTATCTCTTGAAGAACCTCCCAAACTACATTTGCTTGTTGATTTATCAGTCTATTTGCTGTTTTGACAGTTGAAGCATGTCCCCTTTCTTGAAGTTTCGCGATGAGGTGGGGCTTAAATAGTTCGATAGCCATATGTTTAGGCAATCCACACTCATCCATCTTTAAGTCTGGTCCTACAACAATTACAGAACGACCTGAAAAATCGACCCTTTTACCTAATAGGTTTTGTCGAAATCGTCCCTGTTTTCCTTTGATAATTTCGGTAAGAGATTTGAGAGGTCTCTTATTCTGTCCTTTAACTGCATTAGTTCTCTTGGTGTTGTCTAGGAGAGCATCGACAGCCTCCTGCAACATTCTTTTTTCATTTCTAACAATAATATCTGGGGCATCGTTTCTAATTAGTCTTTTTAATCTCTCATTTCTATTTATCACCCTTCTATATAGGTCATTTACATCAGAAGTGGCAAACTTGCTCCCTTCAAGAGGAACGAGAGGGCGGAGGTCAGGCGGAAGAACTGGAAGGATAGTAAGCATCATCCACTCTGGACGATTACCAGATTGCAAGAAAGACTCGACTACCTTCAATCTTGTAACG
>DTUW01000132.1:0-3554 GCA_012963895.1 Campylobacterales bacterium
TCTATTTCAGGGATAGAATCACCTCCTCCCTGATTTTGGTTAGGTTGTGGTTTCTTTTCAATAGGTTGTTGAGCTGGTTGATAACCAGGAGTCGCATGAGATTGGTTATAGTTAGGGGTCTGGTCATAGTTTGGATTATAATTTGGATTATACCCCTGATTCATGTTGTAATTTGGATTTGTATTCTGATTGTCGAAATCGATAAAGTTAAAACTCTCAACTATTATAGAGTGTTTGCTCCGCTTATTACCACTTTGGTCAATCCACTGCTCAAACGAGAGACGGCCTTCAATTAGAACTCTTTTACCTTTATGTAGGTATTGTCGTGCAGTTTCGGCACTTTTACCAAAAAATGTAATGTCAATAAACATGCTCTCTTCTCTCATTTCGCCAGAAGCGAGCCGAGTTTTGCGATTAGTTACTATCGCACTCTTACCAATAGAAAAACCTGTTTGTGTATATCGCACTTCTATATCTCTGGTAAGTCGTCCAAGCAATACTACTTTATTAAAAGCCATCTCTCTTCCTTTGTGTCTCCTATTGGTTCTCTGAATTCTCGTGTTGTGAAACTGTCTCTTCCGCTGTGTCAGTCGAGACTGATACTTCTTTGTGTTCATCTGAAACTTCTTTACCATTTGCCTTATTTACCATGTTTTGGAATGATTTTATATCTTTTTTAGTGATGTATTTTACAGTTAGAAATTTAATAACATCTTCTGAAATTCTTAAAAGTCTTTCAAGTTCAAAAATAGCACTTGGTTCGATTGTGAAATAGAAAACTCCATAATAACCTCGTTTATGGTTCTGAACTTTATAGGCTAACTTTCTAAATCCCATCTCTTGATATGCGAGCACATTACCGCCATTATTCGCAATATTACTGCGAATCTGTTCAACTCTATTCTCAATTTCCTCTTGACTTAGAGTAGGTTTGAGAACAAAAATCTGTTCATAGTGTCTCAATTCTGCTCCTTATGGATTTCGTCCTCTATCTATAATATAAAGGACAAGGAATATTTTTGAATTGTGGATTATATCAGATATGTAGAATATTTGGAAAGAGAGAGATGTATATCTGTCATTCTTATTTTCATAAGATACAATTTACAAAAATGAGGTTTTCAAATTGCAGAGAGTAATTCAAAAAATCCAAAATAGTTCTATCTCTGTTGCTCTGTTTGGTGATGTGATGTTAGACCACTACCTAATAGGTAATAGCGAGAGAATTTCACCAGAAGCACCTATCCCTATTGTGGATATTGAAAAAGAGGAGTGGAGAATAGGTGGAGCTGGGAATGTGGCTACCAATCTTAGGACTTTTGGGGCTTCTGTTTCTCTATTTTCAATAGTTGGGAAAGATAGTGAAGGGGAGAGGTTACTATCTCTACTAAGAGATTTGGATATAGACACCTCAGGAGTTGAACAGATTTCCAATAGAAAAACCACTACTAAAAGTAGGGTTATCTCCAAACATCAACAGATAGTAAGATTTGATATAGAAGATAGAGAAGAGATAACCGATGAGGTAGCTAATTCTCTTTTAGAGAAGTTCCAAAAAGAGCTATCCAGTTTCGACATTGTCCTAATTTCTGACTATGGAAAAGGGGTGGTATCTCAATATCTATCTAGAAAAGTGGTAGAAATATCCAAATCTCGAAATTTGAAAGTTCTTATAGACCCAAAAGGAAAAGACTATTCCAAATATAGAGGGGCATATCTTATAAAGCCCAATAGAAAAGAGGCAAAAGAGGCGATACCAAATTTCAACCTCATCGACGACATAGGTTTAGAACTTCTAAATAGATACCAGTTTGAAAAAGTAGTTATCACCCTTTCAGAAGATGGAATAAAACTATTTGAAGAGGATAGAAATGTAGAACACTTTCCAACAGAAGCAAAAGAGATATTTGATGTAACAGGGGCGGGGGATACTGTTTTAGCATCGCTCGGGGTTACAATAGCTTCTGGTATAGATATTAGAGATAGTATCCGTTTTGCCAATTTAGCATCTGCAATAGCTATTGGAAAGGTTGGAACTTCTACCGTCTCATTAGAAGAGATAAACCATTTTTACAGATATAGAAGTAGTTCCAAAATTCAGAGTTGGCAGGGGTTGAAAGAGATATTAGATAGAGAACGGGATAAAAAGATAGTTTTTACCAATGGCTGTTTTGATATTCTCCATGTAGGACATGTCAAATATCTTGAAGAGGCTAAGAGCTTAGGAGATATTCTAATAGTTGGTCTCAATTCAGATAGTTCAGTTAGAAGATTGAAAGGAGAGAAGAGACCAATCAATAACGAAACAGATAGAGCCTATATTCTCGCTGGACTTCAAGCAGTAGATTACATTGTAATCTTTGAAGAGGATACACCATATAGACTAATTGAGTATCTTAAACCAGATATATTGGTAAAAGGTGGAGACTATCGAGGAAAAGAGATAGTAGGGGCTGATTTGGTCGATGAGGTGAAACTTATTGAATTTGTTAAGGAAAAAAGCACCTCAAAGACGATAGAAAAAATATTAAGTTTTTATTACGATGTTTAGTATAGAATTAACAAAAAGTTATGAAAGGGTTGAATTGAGTATTCCAATATACAAATATGATGCTGTTGTAGTCGGTGCAGGACTTGCTGGAAATGCGGCAGCTATGGAGTTGAAAAAGAGCGGTAAAAATGTGGTAGTTCTAACTAAGCTCCACCCTCTTAGAAGCCATTCGGGGGCTGCACAAGGTGGAATAAATGCATCACTATCTGAAAAAGATAGTATAGAGCTTCACATGTTCGATACCATCAAAGGGAGCGACTATCTAGCCGACCAAGATGCTGTTGAGTTGATGTGTTCCAAAGCCCCAGAAACAATTAGATGGGCTGAGAGAATGGGGGCGGTATTTAGTAGAAATGAGAAGGGGGAAATAGCCCAAAGACCTTTTGGAGGGCAGAGCCACCCGAGAGCCTGTTATGCAAAAGATAGAACAGGATTGACTCTACTTCAAACCACCTTTGAACAGGCACATAGAGCAGGGGTAGAGTTCTTAGATGAATGGTATGTAGCTGATATTGTCTATAAAGATGGGAAAGTTTCTGGGGTTGTAGCTTTCAATATCAGAAACTTAGAGGAAAAAGCTATATTTCAAGCTAAGGCGGTTCTATTTGCTACTGGTGGGTATGCGAGAGCCTTTAAGATAAATAGTAATGCTCATTCCAATACAGGGGACGGCTTATCAATCGTAGCCAGACACGGATTACCTTTGGAGGATATGGAATTTGTTCAGTTCCACCCAAGTGGATTATCAGGTAGTGGAATTCTCATATCAGAGGCAGCGAGAGGAGAAGGGGGATACCTTCTAAATTCAGAAGGGGAGCGATTTATGAAGAGATATGCTCCTGAAAAGATGGAACTCGCTCCGAGAGATGTGGTAAGTCGAGCTATCATCAACGAAATTAGAGAGGGGCGAGGGGTTGGACCTCGAAAAGATGCGGTATATATCGACCTTACCCACCTTGGAGAACAGAAGATTGAAAGGAGAGAAGAGACCAATCAATAACGA
>DTUW01000132.1:3564-17980 GCA_012963895.1 Campylobacterales bacterium
GACTTCCAGAACTTCGCGATTTGGCTCTAACCTTCTTAGGATTGGATATGGTAAAAGAGCCTATTTTGATTTCCGCTACTGCTCACTACTCTATGGGTGGAATTCCGACCAATATTCGTGGGCAGGTTAGAAAAAATAGAGATGAACTGGTAGAAGGTTTCTATGCTGCTGGTGAGTGTGCTTGTGTCTCTGTCCATGGGGCGAATAGACTTGGAGCTAATTCAGTCCTTGAAGCTCTCTTTTTCGGACGACATGTAGGAAAAGAGATGGTGAAAGATATTGACAACCTCGATTTTGGAGAGGTTTCAGAGGCTGATGCTTACAATATGGTTCAAGAGATAAACTATATCCTAAGAAACAATGGAATTGAATCGGTCTCCAAAATTAGGGACGAACTCCAAGAGAGTATGACCGAAAATGCAGGAGTTTTCAGAACAGAAGAGACTTTAAAAAAGCAGTTGGAAATATTGGATAGTCTTCGAAAGAGATTCAAACATATCCGAATAGAGGATAAAAGTCGTCTATTCAATACTGAACTCCAAGAGGCTATCGAGCTAGGGCATATGTTGGATTATGCTAAGTTCATTGTAGAGGGGGCTTTGTTTAGGAAAGAGAGTAGGGGTAGCCACTATCGAGAAGATTACCCTAAGCGAGATGATGAGAATTTCCTAAAACACACTTTGGCATATATGGATAAAGATGGCAATATATCCATTGAAACAATGGATGTAACCCTTGGTAAATTTGAAGTAAAAGAGAGGGTATATTAAGATGGAAAAAAGTATCCAAACTAAAAACATCACTGTAAAAGTTTTCAGATTTAACGGTGATACCGATGTTCTCCCATACTATAAAGAATACAAATTAGAAGTTAGCCAAGAAGATGTAGTTCTTGATGTTCTCAATCGAATCAAATGGGAACACTCTGGAAGTTTGAGCTATCGGAGAAGTTGCCGACACGGTATCTGCGGTAGTTGTGCTGTGAAGGTAAATAATAAAGGTGTTCTAGCTTGTAAAGAGAGAGTTTTCGACCTCATCGACCTCTTTGGAGATGAATTGGTTATCGACCCTCTCAACAAACAGCGAGTAATAAAAGATTTGGTAATAGATAAAAAAGATTTCTGGGATAAATATGATGCAGTCCAACCGTATTTGGTTGCTGATGTCGAGGAGGAGCCAGAAAAAGAGAATCTAGTTACTCCTGATGAGGTTGAGAAGATAGCCGATGCAGATTATTGTATTCAGTGTGGAGCTTGTTACTACTCTTGTCCAGTGATAGAGGTAAATCCAGAGTTTATAGGACCGGCTGCATTTGCTAAGGCATATAGATTTACCAGCGACAATAGAGACGATGCAAAGATAGAGCGACTGGAAACAGTATCCCAAATGGGTAGCGGAGTTTGGGATTGTGTCAAATGTTTTGAGTGCGCCCAAGTCTGTCCAAAAGATGTAAATCCGATAGACAAAATTACAAGACTTCACCAACAGACATTTCAGGAAGGGGTTGCTGAAAGCAATGTAGCTACTCGACATGCTGTCGGTTTCAAACACTCTATTGAACAACACGGATTTTTAGATGAAGGTGGCTTGGTCTTCTATTCAGAAGGTCCATTAGGAATGGTTCAACATATTCCAGAAGCGGTTAATATGTTCAAAAATGGAAAGATTCCAATGCCTTGGAACTTACCAAAATCGAAAAACTTAGAAGAGATAAAAAAGATAGTGAAAATCTCTTCAACAGCTAAATTTTAGGGGTGAAAAATGGCTAAGAAATTGAGATATGCACTTTATACGGGTTGCACAGCGAAAGAATCGACACCTGAGTTGTTGAAATCTACCCTAGCAGTGGCTGAAAAATTGGGAATAGAGTTGGATATTATCGAAGAGGCTTCATGTTGTGGAGCTAGTCATCTTCAAGACTTTGATGACCATCTCTCCTTAGTTCTCAATGCTAGAAACCTCTGTTATGCAGAGAGCAGAGAGGCTCCAATGGTTACCCTCTGCAATACTTGCCAACTAAATGTCTCTATGACAAAAAATAGGCTAGATTTCGATAACAAACTGAAAGATAGGGTAAATCAAGATTTATCAGAGGTTGGATTGGAATATAAAGGGGTTTCAGATGTGAAACACTTTCTATATGCAATCTTAGAAGATTACGGATTGGAGAATCTGAAAAAGAAGATTGTAAAACCATTGAAAAATTTCAATGTGGCTCCATTTTACGGGTGCCACAATATTCGACCATCTTCACTCCACGGGAAAAATAATGGCGGGGAAAATCCATATGTTCCAAACTCACTCGACCAACTGATAGAGGCTTGTGGAGGAAAACCGGTAGATTATGAGGAAAAAAATAAGTGTTGCGGTTTCCATGCAGACCTACAAGCCCCTGAAACAGCCAATAAGCTATCTGGAAATGCTTTGACTGGTGCGGTCGATGCTGATGCTGATTTTATGGTAACTCCTTGCCCTCTCTGTCATCTAAATTTAGATGTGAAACAGAAAAAGGCAGGGGAGGCTGTCGGAAGAGAGGTAAATATTCCTGTTCTCCATCTACCGCAAGTTATCGGACTTGCTCTCGGTATTGAGCCTGAAAAGTTGGGGCTAAATCACCATGTAGTTAAGGCGGTCTATTTTTAGAGAATTCTCTCTAAACTATCTGTAAATATTCTGCTCTCTATCTCGATTTCTATCTTTTCGTTTGGAATCTCTTCTAAAACGATGATAGGAGATAGAGAGTATCTATATTTGTCTATCTTTTCCCTAATCTCTAATTCCTCTTCTATCGTAATATCTGGTATCTCTTTTCCAACTATTTGGAATACTTTGGAAAAAGTAACTATTTTTACACCATCTCTATTTAGATAGCCAACCTCATCGATAATATATTCAACTCGTCCAGTTATCTTTTTCCGTTCAGAATGGGAATAGAATAGGAAATATGAAGGGACTACCTTTTTTCGAACTTTTACCCGCCCCCAAAGC
The DNA here is from genome assembly GCA_012963895.1 of Campylobacterales bacterium. Classification (GTDB taxonomy): domain Bacteria; phylum Campylobacterota; class Campylobacteria; order Campylobacterales; family Thiovulaceae; genus UWMA-0117. Next base: position 6,553 of record DTUW01000132.1, read on the forward strand.
AGTCGATAATTTAGGAAAGTTTCGCGAACAACTCTATCCCTCTTAGTAACTCTGGAATAGAGTTCTATTCTGCTCTCAATTGAACCGGGTAGAACCTGTTTAGTGATAGGGGAAAACATTTCAGCCATCAATCTATCTTGGTTATCCCTCTGCTGTTTCAGAGCAAAGAGACAACCGCAATAGTTTTGTCTATACAATCTATTCTCTTTTACCGCCTTACTCTGTTTTTGAACTCCTCCATTGGAGCGGTAATCGCGGAATATGAACTCTGTTCCACTCTCTTTTGCAAGAGAGTTACCTATCTCCTGTAACATGTTTTGAGATTTGAGAGGGGATATTAGTAGTGTGGTTGTCCATCTTTTCTCTCCAAGCTCCTTAGTAAGTCGAACTGTTTCAGATAATCTATTGTCGAAACAGACCCTACACCTCTCCCCCTTTTCCGGTTCATTTTCCAATCCTCGAACAGCTTCTAACCAATTCTCATAGTCGTAATCTCCCTCGATAAGGTCAATCCCCAATTCTTTGCAACTTCTCTGAACATCTAAGAGGCGGAGGCGATACTCACTATATGGGTGGATATTGGGGTCATAGAAAAATCCTACTATCTTCTCATCTGGAAACTCTCTCCTAATCTCCTCTAAAAAGTAGTGGCTATCGACAGAACAGCAGATATGGACTACCATATTTTCTCCTATATAATTTCGCTAAATGTTGTAAGGATATAAGTTTGATAAATATATTGAAAAATATCAATGAGTTGGTTCTATTCAAACACTCCATTTTTTCACTACCATTCATATTTATAGCTATGATAGTTTCAGCAAATGGTTGGTTTGGGTTTGAATTACTAGTTTTGGGACTAGTTTCGGCTATTACAGCTCGTAATTTTGCAATGGCATTCAATAGATATATTGATAGAGATATAGATAGTAAAAATCCAAGAACTGCAAACCGTCCAAGTGTCGATGGGCGACTTTCAACAACTGCTATACTACTATTTCTATCTCTAAATGGCTTACTATTTGTCATTACAGCCTATTTTATCAATGATTTAGCCTTCAAACTCTCTATTCCTATTCTTATAATCCTTGCGAGTTACTCCTATTTCAAGAGATTTAGCTATTTAGCCCATGTCGTTTTAGGTCTCTCTTTGGGACTTGCACCTATTGCAGGGGTAATTGCAGTTGAGGAGGCTATTCCAATATGGGCTGTCTATCTTTCAATAGGGGTTACCTTTTGGGTGGCCGGTTTCGACCTGCTCTACTCTCTTCAAGATATGGAATTTGATAGAATGGAGGGGCTTCACTCAATTCCTGCAAAATTTGGAGCTAAATGGACTTTTAGAATTTCTCGACTTTTCCATGTCCTTACAATTCTATTTTGGACTCTATTTGTAGTAGATGCGGGATTGGGTATTTTTGGATATATAGCTCTTCTCTTTTCGGCTATTATGTTGAGCTATGAACACTATTTAGTAAGTAGAGATTTTCAAAAGATTGATAGAGCCTTTTTTACTGTAAATGGCTATTTAGGTATTCTATTTCTGATATTCACCATATTGAATTTTTTGTAAAAGGGGGATAAATTATGGCTACTCCTTATCTTGTTGATGCTCCTATGAGATTTAGCTACGAACTGGTTACTAATCAGAATTTAGAGAAATTCCAACACGAATTTAAATCACTTTCAGAGGCAGAAGCTGACCCAATCGGATATTGGTTGAAAATGAAAAAGGCAAAAGGGGAGACCAAAGATTCTGATGAGGTGGTTTTAGAGCTACTTGTAGAGTTGAATAGAAAAATAGACAAATTGGAGAAACTTATCAAAGGAGAAGAGGAGAAACTACTAGATTTGGAAATAAACGGACTTGTTGAAAAGATAAATTTCACCCAATTCCAATTACAAAATGGAGACCTAACTCCAAAAGCCCTCTATTACGGTAGGGCAGAATTGAAGGTATATCCTCAAAGAGAGATACCTATCTTCTTTCGAGCTATTACTAACAATTTAGCTGAAATTGAAAAAATCCACCATAGAGATGAACAGGATTGGGGAAGCTATTTTAGAGCGAGAGAGAGAGTGATGATTAGGGAGAGGAGAAAATAGGTGTTATCAGAAGTTTTTATAGTAATCCTCGGGGTCATTATTATCCTCCTAATCGTCTATATGTATATCAAGGAACAGGAGATAAATAAGAAATTCCGAATCTTAGCCACCCGAGTAGATACTATCAACCGACAACTATTTACCCTAAGTAAAAACATTAGCAAAGAGATGGAAAACCATAAGAAAGAGATAACTTTTGAGTTGGAAACATTTTTAGAGAACCAGAGTAATTGGAGTATCGATACAACTGAATTGGATAAGTTGAAAGGGGCTATCGACCAGATAGCCTATGAAATGGAGGAGTTGAAATCTCTCAATTCGCGAGTTGTTAGCTTAGAGACTGGTATGAAAAATGTTCTATTGGATAGAAATAGTTCAGTTGATAAAACCCAACAGATAGTTGCCTATTATAAACAGGGATATACCATTGAGCAGATTTCACGAGAACTCCATATTTCCAGAACAGAAGTGGAATTTGCTCTCAAATTGGCGAGGTTGTAAAATGAAGATAGCTACTATCTTAGCTGTTGGGACTGGGGGATTTCTCGGTGCCAATTTACGACTCTATCTAAATGGATTGGTAAATCACCACTTTTCCCTCTTTTCCCTTCCTCTCGGAACTCTTGCGGTAAATCTCTTGGGTAGTTTCCTTATTGGTCTTCTCTTTGCCATTTTTCACCATGTCCATGTATCTATCAATATCAAAACTTTTTTAACTACCGGACTTCTTGGAGCTTTAACCACATTTTCCACCTTCTCATATGAAACCTTTCTACTCTTAGAAGGGGGGCTATTTCTTCAAGCTATTACTAATATATCCCTCAATGTTTTTGGTTCTCTTACTATGACCTATATTGGAATAAAGTTAGCTAATGCTTTGTTTTAGGATTTCCTAATGCAATATACCATCTACGAACACCAATATATTAGAGATAAAAAACTGGTTTCCCTAATTCAGAAAGAGAGAGAACTACATCACTATTTTGAAATCGGTTTTGACTATATCCGAGCTACTTCGTTTTGTGGCTCGATAAATATAGAAGAGCATGAGATTCTAATACTCCCTAAAATATCTAAGAGAAAAGAAGTAAATCAAACGATATTTTTCTATATGCTCCTCTACTCTTACGATATTCCAAATTTGGAGAATTACAATTCAGATACCAATTTTTTACCTCTATTGATAGATATATTTTCTAAAAAACTATTGGAAAAGTTGCACCAAACAGGTATCTATAAAGACTATCACCTAACTAGAAATAGAGGAAACTATATCAAGGGTAAATTAGTTATCAACGACTATATCCGTTATCGTGGTAGAAAAGGATTTTTATGTGAATATGATGAGTTTGGTATCAATAATCCATTGAATCAATTTTTCTCCTATGCTGTTCGTAAATTTCAATCTCTCTCCTATATTCACTCCAATATTGCCAGATTGGTAAATATCTTCGATGAGGTAGAACCTAAATATTTTGAAAATATCAAATTCAACCATTTGAATATCAGATTTCAAGAGGATTTTAGATTGGCAAAATTTATCCTCCAACATTTGAGGAGTGTAAGAGATAGGGAACATTTTTCTATATTGTTTGATATGGATATGGTTTTTGAAAAATTTATTAGTAAATTGGTTTATGAAGAGATAGGAGGGAAGTTGCAATATACAAAGAGGTTTGGAGATTTCCAATTACAGCCTGATATTGTCCTTGACAACCTCATCATCGACTTGAAATATAAAATTTTCAATAGAGATGTTAAACAAGAAGATAAATATCAGATGTTTGCCTATGGTGCAAATTTTCAAAGAGATACGATGATTATCTATCCTGAACATCTATATAGAATAGATAGAAAAGTGAGATTGGGAAATATAGATTTGCATCTAAAAAGTATAGATTTAGATTCAGAGTTAGACTATTTTGGATATATTAAAGAGATGAAAAAGAGAGTTCGAAATATCTTAAAGGAGTTTATAGATGAATAGCTTGGGCGAATTATCACCTACTATAAAATTGGGTAAAGATGCAAATATAGTTTTGAATTTCAATGATAAAGATGTAAATCCTCGACATCGATATAGTGTAACAGAGGAGATTGTGGATTTTATTATCCAAGATATTCAGGCTCATAAAATTCTAAATATATGGTATGTCTCACAAGACAATATTAGCGGAGATGATTACATTGTAATTGAAGTTGGTAATTACCATCTGTTTTGTTCAAGTAAAAAGAATAATGTTTTATATGTTTTTGGAATAGTTGAGAGAAAATATTCAGAAACTCCTATAATAAAAGAGAGAATTGAGAATATATTTACAATTCATAGAGGTCATTCCAGACATGTTGATATGAACCAACATTTATTGGAGTTATATAGCAAACTTGGGGTAAGTAATGGGAGAATACAATTAGAAAAGTTACCTTTTCCAAATCAATCTATCCCTATTGTTGTGAAATACACTCTACCTAAGACAGAAATCCAATATGTGGAATCTGCAATAAAAGCCAATTGGATATTGGGTAAAAAATTATGTTTTAACAATGAAAATCAGCCTATCTATTGTCTATTTGTTGGTAAATACAAGTTGAAAGCAATTCCAAGTCTTGCAAAAAACTATCTGTATATATTCAATATAGTTGATATACAAGAGCAAGAGCAACCAGTAACATATTTTTCAAGTAGCATTTTTAGAGTTAGAGAGAATTTGGAAAAGTTCCCTGATAATGAAAATCCAGAACTTATAGAATTTCTAAATCTGTTTTCTAAACAGAAAAACGAAATAGTAAATTTGCAAATTGCAGATTTCAACAGAGATATAGAAACTGTAAATTACTCCTATAAAAACATTATCCTAACAGGTGTCCCGGGTGTTGGAAAAACTCACAATTATAGAAAACTTATCCACCTCATCGAAAGCGGAACAGATGAAAATATTCTATATGACAAGTTACTGGAAATTACCAATTCAGATTTTGATATTCCAGATGAACGGGTTGGATTTATCACATTCCACCAAAGCTATTCATATGAAGAATTCATAGAAGGATTGCGACCTAATGCAAATGGAAATATAGAGGTTGTAGATGGAATTTTCAAAGAGTTCATAAATAGAGCCAATGAAGATAGAGAACACAACTACTATTTTGTAATAGATGAAATCAACAGAGGAAACATTGCAAAGATATTTGGAGAGTTGATAACTCTAATTGAAGAGAGTAAAAGGGATACCCTATCTGTCCAATTACCCTACTCCAAAGAGAGTTTTTCTATTCCAGATAATCTTTTTCTTATTGGAACGATGAACATCACCGACCAATCTATATCTAAGTTAGATATAGCACTTCAAAGAAGATTTATATTTTTCAGACTTGAACCCAATCCCGATTTGGTTTGTCCGGAGTTTAGGGAGAAATTTTCTGAACTAAACCAATATATCTCCTCTACTCTTGTAAAAGATTTTCAGATAGGACACTCCTATTTTATGAATTGCAACGAGAAAAATCTATCTTTCATACTACAACACAAAATATTACCTATATTATTGGACTACTTCTATGGAGACAATGAAAAAATCCAAAACATTTTAGAAATATTAGAGATATCAGAGATATGGGAGATAAAAGATGGTCAAACTTGAAAAGGTTCAACCTATCTCTAATGAGATATTGGAAAAGATAGGTTTAAAGTGGCATACCGATTTAGATGGAACTTCATATATAGCCGATGAGGTTGTAACGATTTCTGAACAAGAGGCAGAAGAGTATTACAAAGCGACAAATACTCTTTATGATATGTTTGTAGAAGCTGGGGAGTATGTGATTGAAAATAATCTATTTCATGAATTGGGTATTCCCTTCAATTTAGTTCCAATGATAAAGTTCTCTTGGGAAAACGACCCCCATTGGCATCTATATGGTCGTTTCGATTTAGCAGGGGGTATTGATGGAAAGCCTATAAAACTTATAGAGTTCAATGCTGATACTCCAACGGGACTACTTGAAACCTCTGTAATTCAGTGGGCTATATTGAAATCTAACAATATAGAAGATAGACAATTCAACAATGTATATCAAGCTATTTCAGATAACTTCAAAAGGCTGATTGTTGGAGATGGAGATTTGAAAGAGTTTCCATCTCTCTATCAAGGTTGGAAAATTCTATTTTCAAGTTACGAAGGGATAGCAGAAGAGGAGGAGACCACCCGACTTCTGCAACAGATGGCAATCGATGCTGGATTTATAACAGACTTTGAATATCTCCATAAAGTCCAATTTTCAGAAAATGGAATTTTCAATAGTAGAGATGAAGAATTTCAATATTGGTTTAAGCTCTTTCCTTGGGAAGATATAGGATTTGAAGAGCCGAAACTAGTTCCGCTATTGGAAAAGATTATTCTCAATCGAAGGGCGATAGTTCTCAACCCTCCATACACTCTCCTATTTCAGAGTAAAGGAATTCTAAAAATTTTGTGGGATTTATTTCCAAACTCTCCATATCTCTTAGAAACCAGTTTCAAGCCTCTTCAAGGTAAATCCTATATAGAAAAAAAGGTATTTGGTCGAGAGGGGGCAAATACTAAGATATACGATAGCAATCACAACCTCATCACTTCAACCGACGGAGAGTATGACCACTATAAATCTATTTTTCAGGAATATATAGAGTTTCCACAAGATGAAAAAGGAAACAGGTATCAGGCGGGGGTCTTCTTTGCTTATGAAGGTTGTGGATTAGCATTCCGTCGAGGTGGTCAAATTTTGGACAACATGAGTAAGTTTGTAGGGCATAGGATAGTAGATTGAAGTTGAATAAACCTAAATATCATCTTTTCAGAAATGCAACCTATGCATTAGAGGGATTAAAAGATGCTATTCAACATGAGACCTCTTTTCGTCTCCAACTTGTAGCATTTGCTATTTTCTCCATAATCGCTTTTTCGCTTCCAATCGATGAGGTTTCCCAATATATCCTGTTTCTATCTCTATTCCTCAATCTGATAGCTGAAATAGTCAATAGTGCGATTGAAAGGGTGGTAGATTTATGCACCCAAGAGATTCACCCCCTCGCGAAAAGGGCGAAAGACCTTGGGGCAACTATTGTTTTTCTCTCAATAGTTTTTACTCTTATAGTTTGGGGGGTGGTGCTAAAAATAGAGTTGTATTAGGGAATTGACATGTTAAATAGTAAATTTTTATTAACAATTCAGAAATCTCTGAAAATATTTCTAACAACACACCCGAGAAGTAATCAAAAATTGAAATCCTTACACGGCAACATTAAACGAGATATATTGCAACTTATGAATAGAGAAGGTATTGAAACAGATTCAATTAATCTAATTTCATTAGATGAAAATAGTTCATCAGAAGATATTATCAAGGGTAGATATTATTATAAAGCTGTGGATATTTCTATAAGAAAAAATAATAACCCGATAGGGGCAATTGGTGTAAAATTTGTTATGAATAACTATCTACAAAATGCAAACAACTATTTTGAAAATATGCTAGGGGAGACTGCCAATATTAGAACGGCAAATATTCCCTATTTTCAGATACTAATTCTATTTGAGAAGATGCCATATTTCCAAAATGGAGGACGATTAAGCAAGTGGGAATATCTATCAGAGCAAACCCATTTAAAGAAATATATAAAACTATCAGAAGACGATATTGAAAAGTATTACCACACTCCTATATTGACTTTGCTAATAGTAGTAACCTTACCTAAGGAAATTACAGAAGATAGGACTATCCAAGACAAAGCGACTTTTAATAGTCAGTTGTTGCAAATGGTAGATAGTAATAGAGCAGTATTGAAATACTCTTCGAACTTTTCCCCTTCCATTTTCCATGATAGAGTGATATTCAATGACTATAAAGCCTTTTTGGAAAGTGTAATTTTTTATTTTTTATATAGAAGAAAATTTCATATCATTAACTAAACTCAATGAAATATAAAAAACTGGGTCAAATCTATACACCAAAATGGATTATTCAAGAGATATTAGATGAGGTTGATTTTAGAGGTGAAAAGATACTAAACCAGAAGATTATAGACCCTGCATGTGGTGATGGTGCTTTTTTAATAGAAATAGTAGATATTGTAATTGGAGAGGCGAAAAATAGGAAGCTGGGATTAGAAGATATACGAAACATATTGGAAAACAATATCTACGGTATAGAGATAGATAGAGATGAATATAGAAAATGTAAGACCAATTTGAACAATATAGTTAGAACCAAATTGGGAATAGATAAAATAGATTGGAAAATATTCAATGATGATACCCTGACCAAATATAGAGAGTTTTTAAACTTCTTTGATTATGTAGTTGGAAACCCTCCATATATCAGAATACACAATATAGATAGAGAGATTAGAGACCTTATAAAAAATGAATTTGAATTCAGCAAAGGGGTATTAGATATATATCTATCTTTTTTCGAGCTTGGTCTGCAAATCTTGAATAGACAAGGAAAATTGGGCTATATTACACCCAATAGCTTTTTAAGAAATTCATCAGCTAAGAGATTTAGAAGATTTTTAAAAGATAGAAAAATAGTCCGAACATTGATAGATTTCAAATCTAATAAAATTTTCAGAAACATATCTACATATACCGCTATTACTATTCTTGACCTAAATCACCGAAAAAATTCTTTTGAATATAAAGAGTTTATTGATGGCAAGATAAAAAAAGTTGATGAAATACAATTTCAAGATTTGGAGGATAGTAGCTGGTCTTTTAGCAGTCCCGAAAATAGGGATTTTTTGATAAATCTATATCAAAATAGAAATTACAAAATCTCCGATTTTTTTAATGTGCAGTATGGTTTTGCTACTTTGAGAGATAAGATATTTATCGGAAATATCACAGATTCAAAAGATAAACTGGTGCTATTCAATAATTACTGGATAGAAAAATCCATATTAAAAAAGATAGTCAAAGGTTCTACTTATAAAGGAGATAGAGCAGACATAAAATATATTCTATTTCCCTATATCAGACCTGACAATAGATTTACTCCTATTCAAGAGGAGGAGTTAGCATCTAAATTCCCATTTGCTTACAACTATCTATTACAACATAAAGAAGAGTTGCTAAAACGAGATAGAGACAAAAATAGTAATTGGTATGAGTTTGGCAGAAGTCAAGGTATTCAAGCTTGTAACAATGAAAAAATAATATTAGGAACTCTCATGAAGGAGGAGATAAATTTTTACTTTTTAGAAAAAGATATATATCTATATTCTGGAATTTGTATCACTCAACGAACTACTAATATTGGTTTTGATACTCTTAGCGATATTTTAAAATCTGACGAATTCAAAAGATATATTGCAATTCAGGGGAAAGACTTTTCAGGAGGATATAAATCTATCACTACCAACCTCATCAAAAACTTTCCTATTGCTTCTATCTATTTGAAAAATAGCAGATTTCAGCCCATGTTAGATTTTCTATAAAATCGATGAGGTAGATTGGGACAAAAGATATAGGAGAGAGAAATGATAGATAAAGAAAAATTTGCCGAACTATTGGAACTACTCCAATTCTCCAAAGAGGGAGAGGTATATAAGAAATCTTTTGAAAAGTTCAATTGTGAATTGGTGGCAGACTTTGAAGAGGAGAAACTAATCTATCCAAAAGGGTTACAGGTTCATAGTAGTGTGGTCTCCAACTTTTCAGCTCCTGAAAACTTTGTAGTTTTTGAATGTGTCCATAGGTTGATAGAGCAGGGTTACAATCCAAAACATATAGAATTAGAAAAGGAGTGGCAGATTGGACACTCTAAGAAAGGGGGTCGAGCTGATATATACATAAAGGACAATGAAGATAAACCTATCATAATCATAGAGTGCAAAACGGCAGGGAGAGAATATCAAAGGGCGATAAATATATTAGAGGGTGAGAGTTCTAATCAACTCTTTTCATATTTTCAACAGGCTCCTGATACCAAATTTTTGGCTCTCTATACAAGTGATTTGATAGATGGAAAAGTTGAGTATCAATACTACCTCATCAATGTTCAAGACAATCAAGAGCTATTAGCAAATAATCCGAAATTGGATAGTTACAGAGATGCCCATTCAGTAGAGGATAAGTGGAGGGTATGGAGGGAGACATATGACGGGGAGTATTCACAAAAGGGGTTATTTGAAAATAGTGAGCCTTACAGAATAGGAAAAGATAAATTTACTATCGATGATTTGAAGGTCATATCACAGAAGGAGATAGGAGAGAAATATCATCAGTTTGCAACAATATTAAGGAAATACAATGTATCAGGGCGAGAGAATAGTTTTGACAAATTGGTAAATCTTCTATTATGCAAAGTGGTAGATGAAATCTCACTATCGGCAAAGGTGTGAAAAACGGAATCCAGAAGAACTCCAATTTTATTGGAAAGGGAAGGCATACGATGACCCTTTTGATTTTCAAGATAGATTACAGAGACTATATAAGGCTGGAATGGAGGAATTTTTAGGAGAGGATATTACATATATAGATAATAAAGAGATAGAGAGAATGTTCAGAGATTACGATTTGGACATGTTAGAAAAGCATGTAAAAGAGACATTTAAGAAGTTGAAATTTTTTCAACAGAATGATTTTGCCTTTTTAGAGGTGCATAATGAGAAGCTCTTCTATCAAAATTTTGAGATACTCTTAGAAGTTGTGAATATGATTCAAGATATTAGATTTACATCTAGTCAAGATAATCAATTTTTAGGGGATTTATTTGAGGGGTTTTTAGACCAAGGGATAAAGCAGTCAGAAGGGCAGTTTTTCACACCTCTGCCGATAGTGAGATTTATTATAAACTCGCTACCAGAATTGGAAAAGCCGAAAGTTATCGATTATGCTTGTGGGGCGGGTCATTTTCTGAATGAGTATGCTAACATCAATAGAGAGAGTAAAATAGTTGGAATAGAGAAAGAGTATAGATTATCTAAGGTGGCTAAGGTTAGTTCATTTATGTATGGACACGATATAGAGATTCTCTATAATGATGCTTTGGTGGAGCATTCGAGTATTGAAAACGGAACTTTTGACCTATTAATATCGAATCCGCCATATAGTGTAAAAGGTTTTTTAGAGACATTAAGTCCAGAGGATAGGGAGAAGTTTGAGCTAATCAAGACGATAGACGAAAAGAGCTATTTATCAAACAATGCGATAGAGACCTTTTTTATTGAGAGGGCTAAGCAACTTGTAAAGGTTGGGGGATTAGCTTCTATTATAGTTCCGAGTAGTATATTGAATAAGGGTAGTAGTAATATAGTAAGTGGTAAGAAAAATATATATGTGGC
>DTUW01000133.1 GCA_012963895.1 Campylobacterales bacterium
AAAAAGGCTTAAAAACAACTAAAATTACTACAACTATCATTACAATAGTTGGGTATTCGTTGAGGAACCGGAAAAATTTCCCACTTTTCGAACATTCACCCCGAGCCAATCTCTTTCGAACTATTCCTAAATAGATATGAAAACAGGTTAAGGAGGCTACAAATGCTATTTTCAAATACAACCACCAACCATCAGACAATCCATTGGTAATATATGTCAAATATCCCCCACTCAATAGAGTTGCCAACATTGCAGGAATACCTATATATTTGAATAGCTTGTATTCCATCACTTTGACAACTTCTACAAAACCACTATTGTCCTTGTTTTCAACATGATAGACATAGAGACGGGGGAGATAGAAGAGCATCGCAAACCACGAAATAAAGGAGATGATATGGAAAACTTTTACAGATTCGTAAATGGTCATGATAGTTTGCTTCTTAACAACTCATTCACCTTCTGAGGATTGGCACTCCCTCTACTCGCTTTCATAACCTGCCCTACAAAGAAACCAAATAGTTTAGTTTTTCCCTGCTTATACTCTTCTACCTTGTCGCTGTTTTTACTCAATACCTCATCGATAAGTTTCAAAATAGCACTATCATCATTGACCTGCTTCAATCCAAGTTTTTCAATAGCTTCATCAACAGATATATCATGCTCCATCAAGTAATCCAAAATATCTTTTCCAGCCTTTCCGCTGATAGTCTTATTGTCAATAGCTTTTACCAAATCTGAGAGTTTAGAACTACTGATAGGCGATGAGGTGATAGGTAAGTTGTTTTTATTCAATCTACCCAATAGCTCAACCGTTAGCCAAGTTACACTATTTTTGACAGAAGCACCACTATTTATCATCTCCTCAAAGAAGTTAGCTAACTCTATGGAACTGCTAATAACCTTTGCATCATATTCAGATAGTCCTAACTCTGTTTGAAATCTTTCAGCCTTCTCATCAGGAAGCTCAGGGATTTTGGAATAGGTTTCCAAAGTCTCATCATCAATATAGACCTCCAATAGGTCAGGTTCAGGGAAATATCTATAATCTGCCGACTCCTCTTTACCTCTCATGCTTCTGGTCTCATTTTTCACACTATCATATAGGCGAGTCTCTTGGATAACCTCATCTTCATATACTCCATCTTCCCAAGCCTCTATTTGTCTCTCTACCTCGTAATCGATAGCTCTTTGGATAAATCTGAAAGAGTTGATATTTTTTATCTCAACTCTGGTATATAGTTTGGTATCCCCTTTCGGACGAATAGAGACATTAGCATCACATCTAAAAGAGCCTTCTTGCATATTTGCATCTGAAATATCGATATATCTAACTATTGAATGGAGTTTTTTAAGATACTCTATCGCCTCATCTGAACTCCTCAAATCGGGAGCTGAAACTATTTCAAGTAGAGGAGTTCCTGCTCTATTTAAATCAACTTTGGAGTAGTTGGATTCGTGGATATTCTTTCCTGCATCAGCTTCAAGATGAGCCCGAACAATTCCAATTTTTCTCCCATTGACTTCAATATATCCATTTTCCACGATAGGTTTATAGAATTGGGAAATCTGGTATCCACTTGGTAAATCTGGATAAAAGTAATTTTTTCTATCAAATTTAGAATATCTATTTATAGATGCATTTACAGCAGTTCCAAACTGGATAGCTTTATGGATAGCTTCACGATTTATTACAGGTAAAGCCCCGGGCAATGCTAAACAAGTTGGGCAGGTGTTGCTGTTTTCCTTCTCGTTGAAACTTGTAGGACATGAACAGAATAGCTTAGTTTTTGTGTTCAATTGAACATGGACTTCAAGCCCTATCACTACTTCAAATTCCATATAATTTCCTTTAAATTGTAAAATTGTGGTGCTATTATGATACAAGATGAAATACCAATTTTGAAAATGGAAACTATTCCAAAAGAGTTACAGAAAATCAAATATCCACCAAAGGAGCTTTTTTATCAAGGCAGATTGGAATTGTTAGATAAACCGAAAATAGCTATCGTTGGAACTAGAAGACCCAACCAATATAGTAGAAGAGTTACATATATATTAGCCTCTCAACTCTCAAAATTGGGGATAGTGGTAGTTAGCGGTGGGGCTATTGGAACTGATATTATCGCCCATCGTGGAGCTTTTCCTAATACTATTTCGGTGATGGCAAATTCCTTAGATATTGTCTATCCCAAAAGTAATAGGGATATGATTCAAAAAATGGCTATTGAGAGCCTCCTAATCTCTGAAAGTGAAAGAGGGGTAACCGCCCACCCAAAAAGATTTATTCACAGGAATAGACTAATTATTGGATTATCTGATATTGTAATAGTTATTGAAGCTGACAAAAATAGCGGTTCTGCCCGAAATCTGAAAATAGCAGAAGAGACTAGAAAGCCCCTCTATGTTCTACCTCATCGCTTAGATGAATCTTTGGCTACTAATGAATATTTGGAACAGGGAAAGGCAAAAGCTATCTACAATATAGACCACTTTTTAGATGAGGTTGTGGAGAGGTTTCAGGTGTCGAAAGTTGAGAAAGTGGAAAAAGATGAATTTATGGAATTTTGTAAAAACTCGCCTACTTATGAAGAGGCTTTCCAGAAGTTTGGAGATGTTCTATTTGAGAAAGAACTTTATGGAGAGGTCGAGATTATCAACGGTCGAGTAATTTGGAAAGGAAAACAATGAGATTGCGATTTGGAATTGTGGTTTTTCCACTCTCTATCCTGTTGCTATGGGGTTGTGCCGATAAAGACAAATTCAACCAAAGCGATACCTTTTGGTATAAGGAGATTTTGAAATATATCGAAATTGGAGACATGGATAGAGCCGATGACTCTTTTCTCTCCCTTGAAACTGAACATATCCACTCTCCAATATTACCAACCGCTACCCTGCTAATGATACAGGCTCATATCAAACAGGAAAACTATCTATTAGCAAATTACTACATGGACAAATATAGTAAGCTGTTTGGAACAGCAAAGAGCAGGGAATATATAGAGTTTCTTAGAATCAAATCCAAATATCTCGGATTCAAAAGAGCAGAACGAGACCAAAAACTGGTATTGGATACTCTGGATTTGATAGATACATATCTAAAAACCTATCCAGACTCTCCATATGTTCCATATGTTGAGACTATGAAAACCAATCTCACTTTGGCTAAGTTCAATATAGATATTCAGATAATTACTCTATATCAGAAGTTAGATAAACCGAAAGCGGTGGAATATTACAAAAGTAGAGAAAACCTAAATTGGATAAAGCTTGATGAGATTGAACAGCCCAAAGTATCTTTTATCAGATACCTCTTTGAATAGGAATAGAGATGAAAAAAGCTATATTGTTGCTGAATATGGGAGGGGCAAATAGTCCCGATGAGGTGGAAGTGTTTTTAAAAAATATGTTTAGCGATATTCACATTCTCCCGATAGAATTCAACCCTATCCGCCGACTTGTAGCAACTGCTATCACAAGATGGAGAGCAGGAGAGGCAAAGAGCAATCTATCCCATGTCGGTGGTCGCTCTCCTCTAATTGGAAATACCAAAAAGTTATTAAAAAAACTCAATCGCAAAATTAGAGCAGAAGCGGTAATGAGATATACCCCTCCATTTGCAAAAGATGTTTTAGAAAAACTTAGAAGAGACAATATAGAGCAACTGATTCTATTTCCTCTCTACCCTCAATACTCCACAACTACCACCCTTTCATCTTTTGAAGATATTTTCAACACTATTACCGAAATGAATTGGGGTGATGTAGCTATCAAAACAGTTCCACCATATTACAGAGATAGACAATTTCTACAAATCTTGGCTAAGTCGATAAAAAAGGGGGTTCCAAATCCGAAAGAGTTCCACCTCATCTTTTCGGCTCACTCTCTACCTCAAAAAGTTATCGATAAAGGCGACCCCTATTTAGACCAAATTCACACCCAAATAGAGTTGCTCTCCAAACTACTACCCCAATTCAAATCGATAAATCTCGCTTTCCAATCCAAATTGGGACCCGTGAAATGGTTAGAGCCATCATTGGATAAAACATTGGAAAAGTTTCGAGGAGAGAAGGTAGCGATATATCCTATCTCTTTTGTAGTCGATAATATAGAAACAGATTTTGAATTGAATATTCAATATAGAGAGGTAGCAAAACGGCTTGGACTATTGGAATATCTCGTTATTCCATCTCTCAACGATTCGGAGGAGTTTATCCAATTCATATTTTCCAAAATCAAGGAGTAAAGTTGAACATATCCGAACTTACCAAAAGAGCAATTCAGAAAATTTCGAAACAGGGTGAAGCGATTACCCCCCTTCTCTTCTTTGATACCTTTTGTAGAGAGGCGAGAATTCACAAAGTATCAGTAGAAGATTGCGAATTGATAAAAAATTACATTGAGAAGCTTGACCCTGAATTTAGAAAAGAGGCACAAAGACACAATATTAGAAATATTAGAGAGTTCCTAAGTTATCTCACCTCATCACTAAATAGACTCAATCAGAACCACTTAGCAAAACGGCATAACTCTCTACTAAGTTTGGTGAATAAGATAATAGATGCAGTTTCCCTAATTGACAACAGAGAATTGGAACACCTTACAGGTAGAACCAATGCACTTCTAAACCGCTCTCACACAGCAGAGAATTTAGACGAAATGGCGAGAGAGTGGAGCAGGTTTGCTTTTGAATATAAAAGGGATAAGAATCGGGAAAAGCTATCCAAATTCGTTCCTATCGAGCCACAAGATGATTTAGATAGTTTGATAGATAAGATAATCCCTCTGTTGGAAAGGGAAAAGGATTTACGAGATACCACCAAATTGGTAGATTTGGTAATGAAATCGGCTGTTCCTTCTCTTGTCTCGTTTGATGATAGAGAGTTCAAAAATTTGCAAAAAGAGTTGCAGGAAGAGCCAGATAAAATATACCAACCCGAGACACAGGAGAAAATAGATAGATTTCACGATAGACGGATAGAACTTGATAGAAGAGAGGAGGAGATAGCTATCAATGAGGCTAAACAGGCTATTGATAGTTTCGTTGATGAGGT
>DTUW01000134.1:0-16246 GCA_012963895.1 Campylobacterales bacterium
ATCTACAATCAGACCTATTCAGATTGGGAGATAATATTTATCGATAACTGCTCCACTGATAGCAGTAGCGAAATTGCAAAAGGGTATGATAGTCGCTTGAAATATTTCAAAACCTCCAAAACTATCCCACTTGGAGAGGCTCGACAATTTGGATTGCAATACTGCAATGGTGAATATCTAGCATTTCTGGATACTGATGATATTTGGCTTCCTCAAAAGTTGGAGAAGCAATTAGAAGCTATGGAAAAATTTCCAGATGTTCAAATGTCCTATACAGGGGTAATATTCATTGACAAGTTTGGAAAAAAGATAAGAGAATATAGAGTAACTGCAAAAAGCGGATACATCTTTCCCCATCTTCTGAAACGGTATGAAATCAATATGCAGAGTGTGGTAATTCGAAATAATATAGATATACAATTCGATACTACAAAAGAGTATGCTCCCGACTTCGACCTATTTATGAAAATAGCATCTAAATATCCAGTAGCTGTAATTCCTGAACCACTTGTAAAATATCGAAAACTTGCCAACTCTCTAACAAATAGGAAAATGGATAGATGGTGGATTGAAACCAAAGAGACATTAGACGATATTTTCAGTTCCAATCCTGAATTGGCTGAAAAGTATCCACAAGAGAAAAAAGTAGCATATAGCTCAGTAGCAAATTTCAAGGCTCGATATTTGATTTCTCAAAATAGATGGAGAGAGGCGAGAGAAGAATTAAGAAAAGCTCAATCTGGACACTGGAAATACAAAATTCTATTTTTATTGTCTTATGTAAAACCTTTGTGGCATCTTGCCTACTATATCAAAGATAGAGGAGTAAAGTAATGGCGAAAATGTGGGGTGGTCGATTTCGAGAAACTACATCTAATCTATTAGACCAATTCAATGCATCTATACCATTCGATAGGAAACTATATAGAGAAGATATTCAAGGCTCTATTGCTCATGTTGCTATGTTAGGAAAAGAGGGAATTATTCCAAACGATGAGGTTGATAGACTTATAGAGGCTCTCGAAATTGTGAGAGAAGAGATAGAGCGGGGAGATTTCCAATTCAATATCAAAGATGAAGATATCCATATGGCGATAGAGAAGAGGGTTACCGAAATTGTTGGAGATATTGGAAAGAAAATTCACACCGCTAGAAGTCGAAACGACCAAGTAGCTACCGATTTTAGGCTATATGTTCAGAATAAGAGCAAATCAATATCAAAACAGATAGTAGAACTGATTGAAACTCTCGTCCATTTAGCTGAACAACATACAGAGACCCTAATTCCCGGAATGACCCATCTTCAACATGCCCAACCTACCAATTTTGGTTATCACCTATTAGCATATGTGGCAATGTTTAAAAGGGACTATGAAAGATTTCAGAGTTCAATAGAGAGAAATTCGATATCTCCGTTAGGTTGTGGAGCTTTGGCAGGGACACCTCATCAGATAGATAGAGATTACACCTCTCAAATGCTCGGTTTTCGCGAACCATCTCTAAATTGTCTTGATAGTGTAAGTGATAGAGATTTTGCATTAGAGATACTATTCAATATCTCAATGCTATTTACCCATATTTCAAGACTATCAGAGGAGTTGATATTGTGGAGTAGCTATGAGTTCCAATTTATAAAATTTAGCGATAGCTACTCTACTGGTAGTTCGATTATGCCCCAAAAGAAAAATCCCGATGTGGCGGAACTGCTGAGAGCAAAGAGCGGGAGGGTGTTTGGAAATCTCATATCTCTCTTAGTTGTAATGAAGGGGTTGCCACTAGCATATAATAAGGATATGCAAGAGGATAAAGAGGGAGTTTTTGATTCTGTTGAAACTGCTGAAATCTCCTTAGAAATTTTGAAAGAGTCGATAAGAACCTTAGAAGTTCAAAAAGAGAATATGGAGAAAGCTTGTAAAGTTGGACACTTAACAGCTACCGATTTGGCTGATTACTTAGTGAAGAGTTGCGATATTCCATTTAGAGAAGCCCATTTTATTACAGGTCGAGCAGTTGCAAAAGCTGAGGAGTTGGGAATAGATATTTCAGAGATGAAATTGGAAGATTTACAAGAGATAGATAGCAGAATTGAAAAAGATGTATTGGAATATCTATCACTTAGAAACTCTATGAATAGCCGAAACTCACAAGGTGGAACAGCAACAGCAGAGACTAAACGACAGATAGAGAAGATAAAAGAGTGGTTGGAGAATATATAGAGATGGATATAGATAAGTTTCTCAAAACAGCGGTAGCAGAAGATATAGGACGAGGCGACCTATTTTCTAAGATAGGTGAAGCTGTTCCCACCACTGGACAGGTTATTGCAAAGAGTGCAGGGGTTTTCGCTGGAAAAGTCTATATATCTCGACTTGCTAAGCTCTACAATTTGGAGATATTTTGGAAAATAGAAGATGGAGAACATTTCGATAGTGGAGATACCCTATTCCAAATTAGTGGAAACTCCCATGCCCTAATGAGCTTGGAGAGGGTAATTCTAAATATTGTTCTCCATGCCTCTTCAATAGCTTCCTTGACTAATCAATATGTCCAGAAGATTAGCAAATATGGAGTGAAACTATTGGATACTCGAAAGACTCGCCCACTTCTTAGAGAGTTTGAAAAGTATGCTTCACAAGTTGGAGGGGCTATCAACCATCGAATGGGATTAGATGATGCTTTGATGTTAAAAGATACCCATTTGAAGACTATTGAGAATCTCGATGCTTTTCTTGAAGAAGCTAGAAAAAAGATACCTTGGACTACCAAAATTGAGATTGAGTGTGAAGATGTTGAGGTGGCAAAAGCAATAATATTAAAAGATGTTGATATAGTTATGTGCGACAACATGACACCTGAGCAGGTAGCGGAGGTTGTGAAGTTTAGAAATGAACACTCTCCAAAAACTCTACTTGAAGCGAGTGGAAATATTACATTAGAGAATATAGAAGAGTTTGCTAAAACGGGAGTTGATGCAATTAGCACCGGCTCACCTATCCATCAGGCTAATTGGATTGATATATCTATGAAGATAAATTAATGAAAATAGAATTTCTCTCCAATAGCTCCTATACTCCAAGCGATATAGCTACCTCATCGGCTCGAACCTGTTACACCTCGAAGGGGATAGTTTCTCCCAAAGATAGTAGCAATTGGAACAGAAAAGAGCAGTTACTAATTGACCTTTTCAAATCTGGACACCATACAACCCTGCAACATAGCTATATCACTATGATGATAAGTGGAATTAGTCGCCATCTAATTTGGAGACTTCTCCACTCCCACTCTTTCTACAATAGCGAACAGGTAAGCCAACGATATGCAAAGATGTCTATCGAATATACCTATATTCCGAAAAGTGGAAATAGCAAGGAGTGGAAAGAGTTCTATAATAGAAAGTTTTCCCAATATCTCCAATTGATAGAGCTTCTAAATGAACCGATTGCAAAAGTGCTACCGAAATTCAGAAAGAGAGATTCAATAAAGAAAGCCCAAGAGATAGCAAGATATGTTTTACCACAGGGAACAACCGCCTATCTATATCACACTACCAATATTCTTACTATTTTGAGATATATAGCAGTAGCTCCATCTATTCCAGAAGCAACAGAAGAGGCGAAAGAGTTTGCCAATATTTTGGCTAATGGTCTTATCCAACTCGACCCCTCTCTAAAACCGCTTGTAGAGTCTGCAAAAAGTGAGGTTGTAGAATTCCCAGATATAGATATATCCAAATATAGAGATAGAGGGATTGTATTCGATGTTGTAGGGGATTTGGATTTTGAGATAGGGAATAACTATGGCGGGGTCATGAGAAATTCCCAAATGGTCTTTGATGAGGGCATTATTGGAGGTTTCTCCTCATATTTGAAGCTCTCTCTATCTGCCGATGCTCAAAATCAGAGACACCGCCGAACTCTATCTATTCGTCCAGCTCTTGAAAAGATATTTTCAGAAGAGTTCTATATTCCTCCTATCTTTGAAGAGGTTCCAAAAGCGAAAGAGATATATATCTCCTCTATTGAAGATAGTTATCACTTTTTCAATCAACAGCGAGAGAAGATAGGATTTTCAGAGGCGGTATATAGCCTACCTAATAGCCATCTAATAGAGATAGTTGAAAAGAACGATTGGAGCAGTTTTCACCATAAGGCTCAGATGAGGTTGTGTTTCAATGCCCAAGAAGAGATATACCACCTCATCTATAAACAGGTTCAAACTTTGCGAGAAATGAAAATTAGAGGGGCTGAAAAACTCCTCCCCCCTTGTGGAGTTCGAAAAGAGTTGGGAATATTTCCAATCTGTCCAGAAGGGGGGCGATTTTGTGGGGTGAAAGTTTGGAAACTTCCATTTTCAGAATATAGGAGAGAGATATAGTTATTCCTCCAACTTTTGAGCCTCTTTCAGAATTTGGAAAGCTAATAGGAGTTTGCTACTTTTCGGGAGTTCTGTAACTCCGTTTTTTGTAATCCAATCTATCTGGTGTCTATCTGTTCCAAAACTTGAACTATCTGAAAGGATATTTAAACAAACTCCATCAAGCCCCTTTTTTTCTAACATCGCTTTTGCATATTCCAACCCTTTGGAGCTATCCATTTCCGCCTTAAATCCGATAGTCCAAATTCCATCTTTGGAGATAGTTTGGAGAATATCTCTATTTTTGACTAATTCCAAATTCCATTGGTCGCCGATGAGGTGAGATTTTATTTTTCCCGCTTGTCTAAATTTTGGTCTATAATCTGCAACAGCTGTTGCCATAAATAGAAATGGCTTTTTTTGAATCAACTTAGTCTCTCCACTCTCTCCTAATTTAGGCTTTTTCAATATCCCTTTTTTAGCCACTCTAATACTATCTTCAAGATATTGGAACATCTCATCAGCCGATTCTATCTCTATTCTGCACATCTCTTCTGGTAGAGGTTCAGGAAATTTAGAAGAGATAAAACAGACATCAGCCCCGAGATAGTAGAGAGCGAGAGCAAGAGCAGAAGCCATTTTTCCAGATGAAAAATTGGATATATACCTAACCTCATCTATCTTTTCAATCGTCCCCCCTCCTGTAACTATTACCCTTCTATCTCTCCAAAATGGATTTTGCAAAAGGTCTCGGACTATGGAAAAATATATCTCCTCCGGCTCAGCCATCGCCCCATCTCCACTAGTCCGACAAGCCAACTCCTTAGTTTGAGTTCCAAGAATAGTAAAGTTGGAGAGGTTGAGCAGTTTGATATTTCCTTCTGTAATAGGATTATGAATCATATTGGTATTTGCTGACGGAGCTAATAGGATATTTCTACCATATGCTAATGCTGTTTGGAGCAGTATATTATCAGCTATTCCATTAGCTAACTTATTTATACTATTTGCAGTAATTGGAGCAATCACAAAACTATCAGCCCATTTCCCGATAGCGATATGGTTTAGGTCTGTTGTCCAATCTTCGGTCTCTTCATCTAATACTCTATTTCCTGTAAGGGTCTCAAAAGTAAGAGGGGTAATAAACTTTTTACTACTTTTACTCATTATCACCCGAACATTAGCCCCGCTCTTAGTTAGGTATCTAATTAGTTGTAGAGTTTTATATATAGCTATACTTCCAGTTACCCCTATCAAAACATTTTTACCCTCTAATATCTTCTCAACTTTCAATTATCTCCCCTTTGAAATTTATTGTCCAAGTATTAGCCTTTTTATATATCCTCTTCACCTCATCGCTAAAATTGATTAGAGGCGGTTCTATCTGGGTTGGAGACTTAGAACCTTTTCGAGCCTGTATCATAACAAGAGAGGCTATTTTTTCTATTGAGGGATAGACGAACCTAATCCGTTCTACTTGAAATCTATTTTCTGAAAGTGAGTAGATGAGGTTGGGGAGCTGTTTCGAGTCGTAGCAAAATAGAAAATAGCCCTTAGGTTTCAAGGATTGGGATACTCGTTTGAAAAATTTATCTATCGGTAGATGGTGGTTATATCTTGCAATATTGATATTTTCGTTTTCGCTCTGAATAACGGCAGAGCTGTAAAATGGAGGATTTGAGACTATATATTCAAACTCTTGAATAAAAGAGGTGTTTAAAAAATCGGAATGGATAGGGTTGTTTTCAATTCCATTCACTTCACTATTCTTGATGGTGAGCTTGTAAAAAAATAGTTGCTTTTCGACTGAATAGAGTTGGAGAGTTGGGAAATCCCTTTTTAACAAAATTCCAAGAATTCCGCTACCTGAACCTATATCCAATATCTTTCCATTGGGTCTATATTTGGAACTAAGCAGTTTGGAGATGAAATCGTAGAGGAATAGAGTATCACTATTGTAGCGATACCCCTTTTCAGGTTGATAGATGCTAACTATTGTTTTATCCCAAGTAGAGTATCAATCATTCTATCAATTGTAGTAATTACCTTACCAGAAGCTGAATAGGCGGTCTGATATTTCATCAGATTGGTCATCTCTGTATCTATATCCACTTTGGAGATATTTTGGAGTTGGGTCTCTATCGCTTTAAATTGGACATCAATACTCTCTTTTCTCATGTTGATAGCCTCAGTTTGAGAAGAGATATCGACACTCAAATTATTATACATACCTGTAACGGTATCGTTGATAGTCCCAAAGTGTTTTGATTTGAATTTCCAACTACTGGTTTTCAATCTGTTCATTGCATCAGCTACCCCGTTATCACCTTCTGCTGGGGTCTTGTTTGCCCTAATCTTGTAGGGCTTGTTAGCTAATTCTCGATTTAGAGATATATTGGTAGCATCATCTCCTTCAAAGAACCGATTTAGACCAGTAGAACCGGCAAAATTGGTGCCGTTGTCTTCAACTCCAAAGGTATATCCCAAATCTGGATTTTTCGGTTTTATTACTATCTGCCCGTTTTGGATAGAGGTCTCAAATTGAGAGCCAAAATCGTTTTGAAGGGAGTTATCCCCGTTGTCGTCGTAGATTCTATTGAGTTGGGCTAATAGGCTATTTTCTCCTGAATTTAGAGTAGTAGCACTATCGATAGTTACAACTCTTTTACTTACTTCATTACCATCTTTGTCATAGACAACAATATTGAAACTACCTTCATTTACTCCCAATTTTTCAACTAAATTATCACTATCTTTCAAATTGAGAGGCTTACTAACCATACTATCCGAAGCACTTTCGGCATAGATACTATTGGTCTCCTCTATTACCCCTTTTGCAAATAGGTTTAGTTTCTCTTTGTATTCTGGAACAAGTCCATCAACAATATTCCCATCTTCATCGAACTTATCCCCTCTCAATTTCAGAACAGCCCCTAAGCTACCTTTTTCAATAATGGTAGTCATGTCGGTATATGTTCCGTCGCCTCTGTCGTATCTAATAGTATGGAAACCATTTTCATTCTCTAATGAAAGCTCGTGATAGCTACTACCCGAAACCAGAGCTACCCCACCAACTATTACACTATATAGTCCCTCGCTCTCAACACTACCGGGGGTGTCGCTCGTTTCTGACATGTTGTCATGGACAAACTCAGCCCCAACCAATTTGGATAGGGTTGTTTCCAATGCATCTCTTTTGTCTCTCAAATCGTTAGCTATCGAGCCATCAGCTTCTAATTTTTCTATCTCTCCATTTATAGATGCAATATCTTTTATGATTCTATTGACCTCATCGACAGATGAGACCACCTGTTCATCTAAACTTTTGTGTAACTTATCCAAATTGTCGTAAGTTGTCCTAATACTTGTAACCAAATTTTCAGCCGATGAGGCTACAACCTCTTTTTGAGCTACTGACGAAGGGTCTTGGGCTAAGCCGTTCCAACTATCTAAATAGTGGTCTAAATCGTTCTTTATTCCAACCCCGTCCATATCGGGAAAGTAGTTGCTAATCTCTTCTAAATTGTCTTTGAGAGTATTGATATAGGATTGCCTCTCACTACTCTGCTGGTAGCGAGTATAGACAAATTCGTTATGAACCCTTTGGATAGATGCAATTTTGGCACCATTTCCAATTACAGAATTACCAATAGGTTTAGCTGATTGAGCCTCTTGGACAACTCTTTGACGAGTGTAATCCTTATTTTCAGCATTTGAAATATTGTGGCTGGTTGTATCTACCCCAACTTGGGCAGAAGTTAAACCAGTTCGGGCGGTGTTGATAGTTGAAAATAGCCCCATCTGTTAGCCTTTGATTTCCAAAAATGATGCCGATTGTTGTATTACGGTCTCATAGCCGTCCATCTCTGTTGGAACAATCTTTTCAAGAAGGGAGCTATAAAAAGTCCCAAGACTTACCACCAAACGAGCATATCTCCTATTTATCTCTTTCAACTCTAAAAGGGTCTTTTTCAGAGTCTCTAAATACCCCTTTTCAACCTCATCTAATATCTGGTCAAGGGGGCGACCTTGGGATTGTGAGGCTCGTTGGGTAATAAGTTCATCTATTTTCTTCTTTTTACCCTCGAAAGTTGTTACCAACTTCTCTTTTTGAGATGCCCTTTCAAACACTTCTAAATGGTTACCGCTCTTAGCATCGGCAATATCAGCCTCTGTAAGGGCGATAAGCTGTTTCAAGTCCTCTATCGCCCCCTCTAAATACCTCTTTAACATCTATATATCTAATCCCAATTCAGTCTCAATGAAAACCTTTGCAAGAATATGAGGAGGCATAAGTTTGTATTCACCTTTGTGAATCTGCTCTTTTATCTCCAAAGCTCTATTGCTAATATTCTGAGTTTCGCTAACATTTTGAACATTGGAGACTTTGGATACATCACTACTCTTATTTACAGGTGTATAAAAATTGTTATTCCCAATTCCTGATACCATTGTTAAACTCCTTGATATATTTTTTCTAAATTTATCGTCAAATTAGAAATATTATTTATTTGCAGTAGTAGCCAAAGTCATTCCAAAAAGTGGAATAGAACCACTATTTTTCACACTTTCATAAGCTTCTAAGAGGGTTGAACCTGTTGTAATGACATCATCTATCAAAATTGTTTTTTTATGTGAAAGTTTTGGGCTAACTCTAAATTTTCTCTTATTCTCTCTCCTAAATTTTGCATCTTTTCCAAAATAGCTAACTCTGTTGGTAGCTATAAGAGTTTGAAAAAGTGATTTCAGATTTCTATTTCCCTTTTCAGCCCGTTTTGCAATTACGGCGGTATGTGAATATCCCTGTTGAGAAACTCTATCATCTACTGGAACTAGATATATGTTTTCTCCAAATTCTAGACCTCGCAGAAACTCCACCATTGAATTTCTCGTCAAAATATCCAATAGGTAATAGCCGATATAGCTCTTTTTACTTTTGATAAACTCCTCCACCTCATCATAGCGATAAAAGCTATATACTTTGAAACCGTCTAAATCTCTAATATAGAGAGATGGAGTAAAATAGAGTTTCTGACATTTCCAACATACATGAGAAAAAGAGAAACTATTACATAATAGACACTTCATAAATGAAAGGATAGTATGACTTTACTAAGTTTGATAGATATTGAGAAGCAATATGACATTAAAAAGATATTAGATGGTGTTTCGTTCTCTATCAATGAAGGGGATAGAGTAGCTCTAATTGGAAAGAATGGAGCTGGGAAATCTACAATTATGAAAATTGTTTCTGGCGATGAGGTGGCAGATAGCGGGGAAAGGATTGTAACTGGTGGAATTCAGATAAAAATGTTACCCCAAAATCCAAAATTTCAAGAGGGTCTATCTGTCCGTCAAGCGATTGAGAGCCAATTAGTCGAAATTCAGAAAAATCTAAAAGAGTTCTACGAGATTTCTAATAGACTTCAAGAGGATTACGAAAATAGAGAGCTATTGGAGCGACAAGCTAAGCTATCCAACTATTTAGACCACCATTCAGCTTGGAACTTAGATGACAAAATAGAGAGGGTATTAGAGGAGTTCAAACTAAAAGAGATGGAAAACCGTTCAGTCAATACCCTATCGGGTGGAGAGTTGAGAAGGGTCGCCCTTGCAGGATTGCTATTGCAAAAACCCGATATTCTCCTATTGGACGAACCTACTAACCATCTTGATGTCTATATGGTGGAGTTTTTGGAAAATCTCATTTTGAAGGAGAGATATACCCTCCTATTTATCTCCCACGATAGATATTTTATAGATAGAGTTGGAACTAGAACTATTGAGATTGAAAATGGAAAGATAATGGAGTTCAAAGGGGGATACCAGAACTACCTCCAACAGAAAGAGGAACATATTAGAACCCTCCAAAAACAGCATGAGAACTTACTGAAATTGTTGAAACAGGAAAACGAGTGGTTTAGTCGAGGGGTTAAAGCGAGGTTGAAGAGAAACGAGGGGCGAAAAGCTAGACTAATGGAACTTCGTGAAAAGGCGAAAAAGAACCCTGCCCTAATTCGAAAAATGCAACTTGAACTAGAAAGAGAGAAAAAACATTTTCAACAGGAAAAGAGTGTAAATCGTCAAAAGGTGCTATTTGAACTTGAAAATATCAACAAAAAGTTGGGAAATAGGGTGCTGATTTCCAACTTCTCCTATCGCATAGTCCAAAAAGATAGATTGGCAATAGTTGGACGGAATGGAACTGGAAAATCTACCCTTCTCAAAATCTTAGTTGGAAAGATGGAGGTAGATAGTGGAAAAGTGAAAAGGGGTGAGATTAGGATAGGTTACTTTGACCAACATAGAGAAGGGTTGGACGATAGTAAGAACTTGATAGAGACCTTCTGCCCTCATGGAGGGGATAGGGTAAATGTTCGAGGTAAAAATATGCATGTATATGGCTATTTGAAGCAGTTCCTATTTCCAAAAGAGTTCTTAGATAAGAAAATAGGGGTGCTTTCAGGGGGTGAAAAAAATAGGGTTGCCTTAGCTCTCCTTTTCACAAAAGATATAGATGTGCTGATTCTCGATGAGCCTACCAACGATTTGGATATTGCTACGATAAATATTTTAGAGGAGCAACTCCAAAACTTTGCGGGTGCTGTAATTATTGTCTCTCACGATAGATATTTTGTGGATAAGGTAGCTAAGAAATTGCTAATTTTTAAAGGTAATGGAGTAATTGAAGAGAGCTACCAACCCTATTCCGAATATCTTGAAGTGGAGAAATTTGAAAAGGAGATAGAGGAGCTATCACAACCAGAAAAGAGAGAACCAGAGAAAGAGAGAGAGAAGAGACGAAACAGCTCTAAACGACTATCCTACAAAGAGAAGAGGATTTTAGAAGAGTATCCTAAACAGATAGAGGATATGGAGGAGAAGATGGAGGAGTTACAAACATGTTTAGCCACTCCTGAGTGTTATGAAAAGAGGGGAATAGTTTCACTTTCAGAAGAGTTAGAGGAGTTACAGAAAAAATATGATGAGATGGTGGATATATTGTTGGAGATAGAAGAGAAGGCGGAGGAATTAAGAAATATATAAGATAACTATCTATACAATTCCACCCGTCGAAAGAGGAAAAGCTTATCTTTTTCTCCTGTGTCCTGTTAGCTCAGCCGGTAGAGCATCTCCCTTTTAAGGAGGTGGCCGTTGGTTCGAATCCAACACAGGACACCACCACTCCTCTTTTTGGTTCTAAGACTTGACCCTTTCGTCTAGTCTGGCCAAGGACATTACCTTTTCAGGGTAAAAACAGGGGTTCAAATCCCTTAGGGGTCGCCAAAATTCAAGGTCGATTAGCTCAGTTGGTAGAGCGCTACCCTTACAAGGTAGATGTCACTAGTTCGAGTCTAGTATCGACCACCACCATTGCGATGGTAGTTCAGTTGGTTAGAATGCCGGCCTGTCACGCCGGAGGTCGCGGGTTCGAGTCCCGTCCATCGCGCCACTCCTATATCTCTTCTCTGGAACTTTTCAAAATGAAAAATGGTCTATTTCCTAACGATTGGTTTTACTATCTAAAATCTGTAATGACTTCTCCCCAATTTCGCAGTTTGAAATCCTTTATTATTCAAGAGAGAGAAAAATATACCATCTTTCCTCCAAAAGAGGATATTTTCCGAGCTTTTATCGAAACTCCTTTTGATAATGTAAAAGTAGTTATTCTAGGACAAGACCCATATCACGGTCGAGGTCAAGCTCACGGATTGGCTTTCTCTGTTAAAAAAGGGGTTGCTATCCCCCCATCTCTCCAAAATATATTTATCGAACTCCAAAACGATTTGGGTATTGAACCACCTCATCATGGTGATTTGACTCAGTGGGCTAATCGTGGAGTTCTACTATTGAATACGGTTTTAACCGTTAGAGAAGGTCAAGCCCATTCACATAGAGGCAAAGGGTGGGAACTATTTACCGATGAGGTTATTAGAACCATTTCAAGAGAAAAAAATGGAGTTGTCTTCATTCTATGGGGGAGACCAGCAGGGGAAAAGAGAAATCTTATAGATGGTTCAAAACATCTCATATTACAAGCTCCCCACCCTTCACCCCTTTCAGCTTTTCGGGGATTTTTCGGTTCTGCCCCTTTTTCTAAGACCAATAGATATTTGGAAAGTGTCGGAAAAACTCCTATAAATTGGAAAATAGATTAAGGTAGTCGCTATGTTACTTATCATCACAACCACTCTATTTCTATCACTAATATTCAATATCTTTCTCAAAAGGATACACCTACCCCCTATTATAGGCTATATCTTTACAGGAACTATTATCACCTATCTTTTTGGTCTCTATGATGCAGTAAATAATCACCAACTTAAAGAGGTAGCAGAGTTCGGGGTTGTATTTCTGATGTTTACTATCGGTTTGGAAATATCGATAGATGAATTGAAAGAGATGAGGTATGAGGTATTTGTTATTGGAACATTGCAAATTATCCTAACCTCTCTTGTGGTCTTTGCTATCTCTTATTACCTTTTAGAAATAGGTGAGAAAAGCTCTATTGTTATTGCTATGGCTCTCTCCCTCTCCTCTACCGCTATTGTCTTGAAGACTTTGAACGAGAATGGAGGAATTACAAAGCCATACGGTAGGAATAGTCTTGGTATTTTGATAATGCAAGATATAGCAGTAATTCCTATCCTTCTAATTATCTGGTTTCTCTCATCGTCCGATGAGGTTGAGACTGGGAAAATAATTGCTCAAATGATTTTGGGCGGTGTCTTTGTTGTTGCTATTTTGTGGCTGTTTGGAAAATATCTACTCGAACCATTTCTAACTGCAATAGTAAAAACAGAGTCTGATGAGCTTTTCATATCAGCTATTCTATTTCTCACTATTGGAGCTTCCTATTTAGCCCATCTTTTTGACTTCTCCTATTCGCTCGGAGCATTTATAGCAGGAATGCTAATAGCTGATACCAAATACCGGCACCAAGTTGAGAGCGATTTAGTTCCATTTAGAGATTTGCTATTAGGGGTATTTTTTGTAACGGTAGGAATGCAGATAGATATTTGGATAATGTTGAAAAATCTACATCTAATATTTGCTGTTTTAGTATCTCTATTCTTAGTAAAGTTTTCTATCATCTACGGAATTACCAGAATTCGCGATACAAGTAGAACTGCATTTAAAAGTGGATTGGCACTAATTCAGATAGGAGAATTTTCCCTCGCAGTTTTAGAACTTTCGAACAAGTCCAACCTGTTGCCGAATGAATATACCCAGATTTTGATAGTTTCTATCGTCCTATCTATGGTTCTCACCCCAATGATATTGATGAATATTAGCAATATAGCTGATAGGTTTATTGGGAAAGAAAAAACATACCGCATTGGAGACGATGGAAAAGATACTATATTCTATGCAGAGAGGGCAGAAGATGGAAACATGGATAGTGCAAATAGTGTAGTGGTGTTGGGATATGGAGATTTTGGGCAGAATATCTCTAAAAAATTGAAAGACAACAGAATTCCATATACTATCATTGAAAACAATCTCGCAAAATATCAAGAGGGGCTAAATAGAGATGAGCCTATCATATTTGGAAATGGAGGGCAGACTAATATATTAAAAAGAGTTATCAAAGATAGAAACCAGAAAGTTATCATAGCAATAGATAATCCTAAGAAACTTAGACAAGCTTGTGAAGCGGTTAAAAGGGTTGTAGATAGTGAAAATATCATTGTTAGAGTTCATAGCCAAATGGATAAAGAGATACTGCACGATTTGGATATTACAAATATTTTGGTTGAAAACAATTTAGTAAGTCAGGAGATTGTCAATCTCTACAAAAATTAGAGGAAAGCACTATTTTTTAAACGGTGATTGAGGGGGGCATATCCATATTTCCAGTGCCGTTTTACCCCTCTCCTATCTCTATCCTTCTTATAGAAATAGATACTATCTCGGTAACCTGTTTGGAATATCTCCAAAGACCTTTTATCCGATGAATCCCAATAGAGTAAATCGTAATCGTTTGCTAGGTATCTTTTGAGGGGGCTAACATATAGCCGAACCTGATTTACTTCTCTATCAAACTCTCCATCAACCGCCACATCTTCAAATATCAAATCAACCCTATCATATCTATTTTTTTCAACTTCTGAACTAAATGAGAGGGTAACTCCTTCAAACCATCTCCGTCTATCGTCAAATCGTTGATGAAAAAAGGTCTGAAATAGAAGAGATTTGGAATTGAGAACCTCATCAATAAAATCTATATAGGGGTATTTGGTAAATGTAACCATAGTTTCAATTACCCCATCTCGTATCTGTTCTATATATCCCCGTCCGCTCTCATCTGGGTATCTGTTTATATGGAAAATTCGCAACTCCTCCCTATTCCAAGGGCGAAAAACCCCTATCCCCCGTTTGCATCGATACTCTTCTATAAAGTTGAGGATAGAAGCTATCATCACTGATATATCAGAATATTGGTAGGTAGGGTATGGACTAAGATAGAGACCAATACTATTTTTGAGCCTCCACTCTTGATTGCAACTACCAAATTGCCATCTCTAATACTCTTATCAATCTTCTTATTCCCTGTCGAGATTAGAGAGGTTACAAAGTCAGATACAAACAGCAAAAAGAGAGATGAGATAGTGAAGTAGAGAACTACAAAGAGGATTGAGACTATATCAAGCCGTTCTATACTATGAATAGTATTGCCAAATAGAAAAGCGAGAGAGACAAATACCATAGCTCCATCAATTGCCATAGCTATATTTATCTTCTGTATCTCACGGATATAGTCGTAACTCTTTTTGAGCAGGGCTATCTTTGAGAAGAGATAGAGGATAGAGGTTGATATAAGAAAATAGCTACCACCTACAACAATAGAGCCAATAGAGAATTGGTATCCATTGAATGAGTAGAAAAAGAGGATTGAAAGGGCAACCATATTACCACTTTGGAACACAGCAAAGGCGGTATTTTCACGATTGAACTCATATAGAGGATTGAGATTGTGGAGAAAGATAAATCTAAATAGGAAACGGTTGATTATCAGAAAAAGAATACCAAGACCAGCGATAGAGAAGATAGAAACAATATCATCAAAGTAGTTAGATGAATTTACAGGGATAGCAGATAGGATAATGGTGATAGTAGATACTAAGTATCCAAAAGTTGAGAATGCACCAGCTCGATTACTTTGGTAGCCATCATTGTAAGAGATATTGGAAATTGATTGGGTGATAAAGTTTTTCAACTTTATAGCTACAAATAGGATAGCGATAACTGCACCAAACTGGACAAAGAAATTTTCAAGAAAGTAGAGAAGTGGAGTAAAGTTTATAGAGACCATCGAACCCTCTTTTTAGGAGGGATTTTAACAAAAATGGAAAGTGGAGAGGAGAGGGGGCGAAATCGCCCCCGAAAAGGGAGGGGGGGGGGAGGAGGACTATTGGATAGTTTGTCCTGTTAGCATTGTAACATTGTTTTCGGTGAAGTAAGCAGCATCACCATCTTGACCAGCGAGAACACCAAAGTTGGTGCTGTAAATTCTACCATCGTAATACATCAAGAATATATCACTGCTTCCGTAAGTAGCACCATCAAACTGGATTTGAGCCACTTTGGTATCATCAACTTTCAAATCAACTGTTTTCAAGTCGTTAGCAGAAGTTTGGGCGAATGTGGTATCTTTTCGACCATAGGCAACAGAAACTGTATATCCATCTTCACCTTTCAAGGCTACTCCGTGGTCTGTTGAGGCTTCTCCAATGCTTTCACAGCTACCATTGTAATCGTCAGAGATGGAGTCGTTTTGGTCATTTTGAACTGTCAAGATAGAACCATCTTTATAGATAGGATAGATAGT
The DNA here is from genome assembly GCA_012963895.1 of Campylobacterales bacterium. Taxonomy (GTDB): domain Bacteria; phylum Campylobacterota; class Campylobacteria; order Campylobacterales; family Thiovulaceae; genus UWMA-0117. Next base: position 16,187 of record DTUW01000134.1, read on the forward strand.
AGCATTGTAGTCAGCAGTATCCAAGTAACCGATATTGGAGACCAGACCATAATTCATATT
>DTUW01000134.1:16346-17794 GCA_012963895.1 Campylobacterales bacterium
ACCCAGTAACCTTTGGTTTTATCAAATGAGAAGAGGTTATATCCATCTTCTGCATCAAACCAGTTGCTGGAATCTTTGGTCAAGTCGATGAAGCTCCAAGAGATGCTATTGCTATCGGCATCTTCATTGGTGGTTAGGATTTTTCGCATTTTGTAGCCGGTAACTTTTTGGATATATGGCACTGGGTTAAGTGGGTCAGTTGTAACAGAACCGGCATAGACTTTGCTATATCCTAAGTCGGAGGTTAGTGAAGGGATTGAGGTGATATTGGATTCAACATAATCTACAGTAGTGATATTTACATCGTCTTTACTGCTATTATAATCTCCATGTGTTCCATTATAATCACCATATACAACTACTTGATAGTCAGCTCTGCCAACAGTTACATTGAATTTATCTGTTTGATTTTTGAGGAAATAATCAAGTGCAGCTACAAATATCTTAGCATTGGTAGTTGTTTGGGTAGAACCAGTTGAAGCATTCAAATCATCACCATCAACGGAGATATTAAGTTCTCTATTGGTGTCTGAACTACTTCCGTTCCAATCAAGGACTGTTGGTCCATCAAGAGAAACACCAGCAACTGATGTGATATTGTAATCTCCTTTTGTTGCATTTATCTCATTTCCATATCTGATAATTAATTTCTCACCTTTTGGATTTGTAATGTTGAACTCAACATAAACTTTCCCTGCACCAGAATCAGTTGATGAATTGATTTCTAACCAAGTGGTTGTATAGTAATCCACTGTTGCTTTTGCCAAGTTTTCAAGTGAATAAACCTCGCGAACTGTTCCAGTAGCATTGTTTTCAGATGAGCCAACAACAGGAATTAGTCGAGTATCTCCGCTTGTCTGTTCGAGATAGAAGTTTTTATAATTAGTCAAATTGGTAGCCACATAGATATAGCCGTTAGTTCTGTTTGCTTCAAAGTCAGAACCGCTAACATCATGATTGAACTCTTCTGCCACCTTTTGAGCTGTCTTGTTGGAGTCATCGATATTAATAGTTTCATGAGTAGAACCATTAATATCTTTCAACTTCACAGTAGCATCATCGCTTGGGTTTTCATTGACTTGGAAAGTTTTTACAAATACACCATCTTGAACAGAGAAATTGTAGGTTGGATTGACAACTAAAAGAGTATCGTTTTGGTCATTGAAATCTGTATCGAGTTGGAGAACTGTAAAAGTAGTGTTTGTATCAGCAACTGCTTTTTTGAGACCAGACATGTTCGTTGAAACACTTGCAGTTTTTTGAGTCCCATCATTGACAGTTACAAAAATCTGCCCCATGTCAGCCAAAATAGAATTGGTTGTAAATGTTCCAGAATCGGTTGGAATTCTCAATCCAAGAACATGCTCACCATAAACAGATTCAACAGCGGTTGTATTGATTTCCGCATTACTTGCTGCTTTTTTGCCAAGAGATGGAACATAGAGGGT
>DTUW01000135.1 GCA_012963895.1 Campylobacterales bacterium
ATTACCCTAACCAAATCTAGCGATATTCCTGATAGCTTAGCCAATATCTCTATCGCGAGTGTTCAACTCAATCAAGAGAGTGGGGAGTTGAAACTATTTGCTAAGATATTTGATAAAGAGGATAATGGGGTCTTCTCTTTAACAGATTCAGCCGAAATTTACACATATGTAAATGGTGCTTTGGTAAATGGTAAGGTTGAGAAGAGACCAAATTCAGATATAGTAGTTATTACTCTACCTCTCGATATTGGTTCAAATGGAATAGTGATAGAGGTTGCCAATAGACTTGGTATTAGTCAATCCAGAGAAATTCAAGTAGATTACAGTGCTATTGTAGGAACTGTTGTGGGACGAATTTTTGGACTTGATGATAGCGAAGACACCACAACATTAGTTGATATTTTTGATGATAAAGGGGTCTATATAGATACCCTCTTGGCTACTACCCGAACAGATTCGCTTGGAAGATTTGTGGGTGAATACATTATCCAGAATTTGAGAGCTGGAAAAGAGTTCGGTCTATTGGTTACCCAATACAATAGCAGTGGAGAGATTATCAGATACTCATCTGGAATGACAAAGGTAAAAATACCAGCAGGAACAATTACAAAAGTTGATATTAAGAATTTGGAAACTCCACAAGATAGTAACTCTGTAATAGGTGCTCCAACTTTCGACCTCATCAGAACCATTCGAGATAAAGATGTAAATAGTTCTAATGGAGTTCTGCCTATCAGTGCTACGATAACGAACTTTGACCCTAATGGTGGAGCACTATATTTTGTTGTCAATGACAATCCACAAGAGATAAATATCTCAGCTCTCAATAGTATTGCAGATGAACCATTCTCCTACAATCTAACCAACTACCCTATCCAGTTAGAAGAGGGTAAAAATATCGTTTATGGTCTGGCTGTCAATCCAAATCAGGCATATGTATGGACAAAAGATTTTGTCGTCAATTACATTCCTGAAAATTCGACACTCAATACCCTTACTCTTACTTTAAACGGTTGCGATGATGATAATGTATGCCAACCTATTCCATACACATATGTAACCCTCTATACAGCCAACCACTCCTATTTAGGTTCAAGTGAAACCAATTACGATGGAAAAGTGGAATTCCTCAATTTGAAATCAGGAGAATATCTATTAGTGCCTGAGGTTGATGATACTTACATGAGTAGAGATTACACTATTACCCTGCCAAAAGATAACAACTACGAAATCAACCTATCTGTATTCAATGGAGCTATCGCCTTCAATCCATTTACTATCGAAGAGATAGATGTAAATGGTAGTCAAGCATCTGTTCTATTAGATGATGACAATGTTTCAGCTTATAGCTTTGAGTGGGTAGTAAGTTACTACGACGAGAATGGAAGTGAGAAACAGCAATTTATCGGTTCTACTCAAACAGTAGATATACCTGAAAACATTACAGGATATGCCACCTTTGAGGTGAAAGTTACCCAAACAAGCAGTGGCGAGATTGTTACAGGTTCGGTAGATTTCTATTTCGAAAATGAAGCACTAGAAGAGTTTTCCGATGCTCTAATTGGAAACTCTGCAACCGATGAAGAAGATACCACCTCTGAAACTTCTACAACCACAGAAGAGGATACTACCTCTGAAACTTCTACAACCGCAGAAGAGGATACCACCTCTGAAACTTCTGGAACTTCTGAAAATTCTGGAACTGGTGGAACTTCTGGAAACTCCGGAACTTCTGAAACCGATGAAGGTAGCACTACGACAGAAGATACTGAACTACCTACACCTCCTGCCACCCCTGATACCTCTAACTAATAGAGGATTTACAATCTCCCCCCATCTTTGGGGGATTCTAAGGATTTACTATGAGATATTTACTACTTCTATTTCTGCCCCTGCTACTATTTGCAGTAGTAGATAAACCCCTACAAAAACCCAATTTCCACAAATACAATTTTCGAACTCTTTACAACACTACCAACTATCCAGCTCTACTAGACTCCAATACCTCATCAGATAGTAAAAATATTTTTCTCTACTCCAAGCATTTTCGAGTCATATTTGGCAAAAGTTACCAAAACTCTACTATTACAAAGGAGTTGGCAAATCGGATTTTGGAATATGGAGAGAGTGTTTGGAGCAAAGAGATAGAGGAGTTTGGATTTCAGAAACCACACAATACAGATAGATATTACATAGATATATATATAGCAAATAGAGGCGGATACAACTTTGCCGAAAATCAATACATGAATATCAGTAGTAACTATGCAGGGTTTGCTACCTATTACCCTGATGGAACTCCTTACCTATTGCTAAATCCGGATATTGAAGATAGGGTTTTGCAGGTAACAATCGCTCACGAATTTTTTCATGCTGTTCAATATAGCTACTTTGATGGTGATGCTATGAGCGATGAGGTTTGGAATAGCAATATATGGTTTCTTGAAGCTACCGCCGTTTTTATGGAAGATGAGGTATTTCCTGATAATAATGACTATGTCTCTCTGTTGGAAAACTATACAAACAACACATATAGACCACTCAACTATTTCAACGGCTTAGATGAATATGGAAAGGTTCTACTATTCAAATACTTCAAAGAGAAAAATGGAGATGTCAATATTCTCAAAGTGGCACTAAGTCAAATAGATACAAATTCTACATTTCTCGATATTTTGGAAAGAAATATCCCAGACTTTCCAAATAGGATTGCTGAATTTGCTCAATGGCTTATCTCTCCTGCCTCCTATTTTCAAGATGGAAACCTCTATCCTATTCCGTCCAAGAAAAATATAGTTTCTAACATATCAATAGGAAAATATGGAATTCTCTATATTACAGGAGAGGGAAAATATTACACCTCATCTAATCCTCTATATATCCAACAGAACTTAGATGGAGAATCTCAGAAAGTTGATAACCTAAATAGTGGAGTTACCACTATCAATATATCAGATATACCAATCTCAACTAAACTACTCCGTAAAAATATAGTTCAACCCCTCCAAATTCAAAAAGGTTGGAACATGATTGGCAATATCTGGGATAGAGATATAGAGCTAAATCAATATTTTTCCAATTTCCCAATAGTTTGGATATATAGAAATAACCAATATGTTGGCTATTCAGAGAATGAGACATATAGAAGATATTTGGTAGATAGAGATATATACACTGATGTCCTCTATTCAGGTGAAGGGGCTTGGGTCTATTCCTTCAATGATGAAAATATCTCAATCGATGAGGTGGATATTAAAGGGTGGAGGGATATTAACTCCTCAACTTACCAACTTGTTTCAATTTCTGGAAGTGCTATGCCGATAAATTACTTTTCCCAATATAGAGTATTCCACTTTGAAAATGGAACTTGGAGAGTTTGGAATTTCGACAACTATCCAAAATTAGAGACCATCGAACCCAATAGAGGCTATTTCATAAAAGCTAAATGATAATATTTATCATCTACTAATATTTTTTAGAAAGATGGTAGAATTACAAAAAAATCAAGGAGTTACTGAAATGTTGGTAACAAAAAAAGCACCTGAATTTACAGCTACTGCTGTTTTGCCAAACAACGAAATAGATGAGAATTTCTCACTATATGAGAACTTTGGAGAAAATGGAACTGTTCTATTTTTCTATCCATTGGATTTTACTTTTGTATGTCCAACAGAAATTATTGCATTTAACAAAAGATTGGACGAGTTCAAAAAGAGAGGAATAAATGTAATAGGTGTATCTATCGATTCTCACTTCTCTCACCTAGCTTGGAAAAACACTCCTGTTGAAAAAGGTGGAATTGGACAAGTTCAATATCCATTGGTTGCTGACTTGACTAAATCTATCTCTAAAAGTTTTGATGTGCTTATTGAAGATGCAGGAGTTGCTCTAAGAGGTTCTTTCCTAATTGATACAGATGGGACTATCAGACATGCTGTAATCAACGATTTACCTCTTGGTAGAAATATAGACGAGATGTTGAGAATGGTCGATGCTATGCTATTCACCAATAAATATGGTGAAGTTTGTGCTGCTGGTTGGGAAGAAGGTAAAGAAGGAATGAAACCATCTCCTGATGGAGTAGCTGAATATCTCTCTAAACATTCAGAAGAACTCTAATATACCAATCTCTATGGTGGGGACTTTCCCCACCTATCTCCCCTCCCTAACATCCCCCTATCTTTAAAGGTCTCTATATGGACAAAATAGAAGCTATTGAGCTTTTAAATGATAAAAAACTTGATATTGAAAAAGTGGCTGAAATCTATTTCAAATTTCAAGGTGATAAAGAGGTAGATGGAGCGGTAGCTATGAATCTATCTCAAAAAACATCAGTATATAACCGCGAACAGGGCAGAAGCGAAATTATGGTTAAACTGCTAATAGAACTTTCCAAAAGTGAAGATATGGGAAGTCGATGGGCAGTAGCAAAAAACCCCCATACTCCTACCGAAATACTTGAAGAGCTTAGCAAAGATAAAATAAATTTAGTTAGAGCATTGGTGGCTACCAATCCTAATACTCCAAAATCTGTTTTAGAAACCCTTTTCAACGATGAGAAGATAGTTAGAGATGGGCTATCGGGAAATCCCAACACACCACAAGAGATATTAGAAGAACTTAGCAAAGACATGGATAAGATGGTGAGAATGAGGGTAGCTGAAAATCCATCAACTCCTAAACATGTATTGGAAAAACTGCTCAACGACCCTGATGAAAATGTTGTTAAAGCTTCACAAGCCAACTTAGATAGGAGAAGAAGTTGAGAAAGGGTGAAGAGAGAAAAAGTCCATATAGTGGAATTGAACAGCAACTACTAAATACCTTTTTTTCAGGAATCTATATCTCAGCTAAGGAGTTTCTCGATATTGGTAGAGAGATGGGATATAGTGATTTGGCAATGAAAAATAGGGAACTCCTGCTAAAAGAGATAATAGCCCGAGCTGAGCAGGAGAAGAGAATAGAGGAATTTGCTAAGAAGATAGATAATCTTATTGGTCAAAGAAAAAAAGAGTATTCCAGTCTGATAGAAGCCTATCCTAAAACTTCCCAACTACTTTCCCAACTTATCCATAAAGCCACTTCAACCCAAAGATTGATATATCACCAAATCCGTTCTAAATACATTTAGAATATAAATAGTCGATGGTAGTATAGGAATATTTTTAACAAGGAATAGCTATGCTGAGAGAGATACTATCATCAGATAATATAGTCCAAAAGGGCAAGGACTCCAAAAATCTCAATTTAGAAACAGCGGAAAAGGGTTCATCTCAGTTTGAGAAGATATTGAAATCTATCGATAAAGATATAGCCCCTGTTTCTAAACATGAAGTTTTTGATAGTCTCAAATCTGTTTTTGAAGATGATAAAGAATTTTTACAAGATAGTTTAAAACTTCTAAATAGCGATAAAAATACTCCTTTTTTGGGTAATGAAGATAAGTCCCAAAGTGAGATTGCAAAGACGATAGGGCTTCACTTTGGAGATGGAACATCTTCAACCAATTTCCAACCATTTTCTACCAAAGAGAGTGAAGAGGAAAAATTACGAATATTGATAAACAAGGCAAAAGAATATCTTAGAAACGAATTGCTCAAACATTCAGTTTCAGAGAAAGAGATGCCTAAAACCCTTAGGGGCTTAGTGGAACTCGCCAAGTCCAAAGGTATATCTCTCAAAAATATGAAAATTACATTGGACAAAAATGGTTTAGAAACTATTTCCGAAAATGTTTCCACCTCATCACAAACCTCATCGAAACCATCGCAATTAGAAGGTTCTCAATTGTTTATCATCAATAAACACTCCACCGAATCACTTTTAAAAGCCAAAAGCGAAAATATAGCCTTAAAAGTCCATAGAAACAATCCGGTTGAGATAGCAGACAATATAGACCAGAAAAGCAATATCCAAAGTGAAAAGGTTGAAAAAACTCCAACCCTTCAATCCCTCCTATCCCTCGATTTGGATAGTTCTGAGCAGAAGAGAGAGACAACCAGCAAACCCCAAAACTTAGGGGATATGTTGAAGCTTTCCAACGAATTGGAGAAGTTGGAAAACAAGAAGACAGAAACCAAACTACAACCTACTGATAAGGTGGCAAGATGGACAGGAGTAGATAAAGAGATAGTTTCATCTCTCTTTTCAGATGAGGAATTACGAGACTTAGGAATAGATGTAAGGAATGTAAAAAATAGAGATAGCGAAGAGGAGCTACTACCAGAGGAGAATTTACACATCACCAAAAGTGAAGGGGTAAAACAGAATTTAGAACTGAAAATACATGAAGCTAAGACTATGACTAGACATCTTGCTATGAATTTGAGAGAACAGGTAGAGAACTATAAATCTCCATTCCAAAAACTATCCCTAACCCTTAACCCTCAACGACTAGGAGAGGTAGAGGTGGATATTGTTAAACGGGGTAATAGTGTGAAAATTACTCTATCAGGTAATGCTCAAACTATCAATATCTTATCGGCTAATAGTTTTGAGTTGAGAAACCAATTGGTAAATGTAGGATTGGAAAATCCAACATTCAAATTCAATGAAGATGGTAGAAATGGTTCTCAACAGCAACAGCGAGAAAATAGGAATAGCGATGAGGTTGCAGAAGAGGAGATAGAAAACTTTGAGATAGAGGTGCTATCATTAGTCTAAAATAAGGAGTAGATATGGCAGTAGAAAATAGTCTAGTTACAAGTGCATTTAGTAAATATGGAACTACCGGAAAAAATATAGGAGAAGATAAATCTATCTTAGATAAAGATGACTTTTTAAAACTTTTACTAACAGAGTTGCAGAACCAAGACCCAACCAATCCACAAGATACAGATAAGATATTGCAACAGACATCTCAATTAGCAACCTTAGAGGCTTCTCAAAATACCAATGAGGCTCTATCTAAACTCTCTTCATCTATTCAGAATAGCGCCCAATTTGCCACTATCTCATCAATTGGAAAGATGGCAAATACAGGAGTAGATGGAATAAATTTAGAAGAGGGGAAATCTGTTCAGTTTGATGTCTATTTCCCTGAATCTATTCAAAGTGGAACTATTGAGATAGTGAATTCACAAGGGATAACTGTTGATAAGATAGATGTAGATGCTCAATCGAAAGGGGTAGTATCCTTCGACTGGGACGGAGTAGATGATTCGGGTAATCCATATCCTGAGGGGAAATATACCCTAAACATAGCTTACACCTCATCGAGTGGAGAGAATAGGAGTGCAAAATTTGGAGTATATCCAGTAGAAGCTGTAAGGTTTGACAATGGAGAAGCTCAATTCAAATTAGGCTCTCAATATGTTCCATTGAATCAGATAAAAGAGATATATGATCCGGAGGTGTAAAGATGACTTATGGATTTTATACATCTCTTTCAGGATTGAAGACCTATCAAGCTGGGTTAAATGTTTGGGCTCATAACTTATCTAATGCAAACCTAGCAGGATACAAAGCGAAACGACCAGAATTTGCCAACCTATTTACAGAGTCTCTAAACAATGCTCCATCTCTTGGAGTGGTAAGCAGTCAAAAGGGATTTGGGTCTAAATTGAATGTAGCCCCTATCACCAAAGACCAAGGCTCACTAACTACCACTGAATACACTTTCGATTTAGCCCTTGAAGGAAATGGTTGGTTTGGAGTTCTCAATGAAGAAGGTAAAGTTGTATATACCAGAAACGGTAGTTTTAATTTTGATAGAGATAGGTATCTAGTAGATAAACGGGGGGCATATGTAACTGGAAAGATGGCAGGAAATATTATTATTAACCAAGATGCTACCCACAATGTCCTAACGGGTATTGTCAAAGATTTGGATCCGGGAGACCCAACAAGCCAAACAAAAATCCAACTCCCAAACATGCTCACCTATCCTAAACAGGTTACAGATAAGGTATCTGTATCTGGAAATCTCGGTATAGAAGATACAGAAAGGAGTTTCTCCACCAAATTGGTTGGGGTCGGGGACAAAATGAATGTTCTAAAAGTGAAGATGACCAAGAGCGAAAACCAACCAGCAGAAGGTAGCCAGTGGAATGTGGAGGCAGTAATTACAGATGAAGCTGGTAATGTTACTTTTGATAAGAAGAGTGGAACTCTAACTTTTGATGGTTCGGGACGACTTATAGAATCTACCCTACCTCAACTCTCCAACGATGGATTGCCTATTGATGTAGATTTTGGGAAAGGGAGTGCAGGGCTTCAAGCTAATGATAGTGCCACCCCATCTATATCAGCATCTCGAAATGGTATCCCTGAGGGGCAACTCTCACACTATGCAGTAGCAAAAGATGGAAATGTAATAGCCTTCTTTGACAATGGATATAAAACGGTTGTAGCAAAAATAGCGGTATATCATTTTAGAAATGAGCAGGGATTACAAGATATAGGAGGTAGCTACTACGAAGCTAATGACCTAAGTGGAGAGCCTCTATTCTATCGAGATAAAGCCACTGGAAAAATTATCACAACTGAGGGGCTGGTATATGACCACCACTTAGAAGAGGCTAATATGAATAATGCAGAAGCCCTTTCCAATCTGATGATTATCCAAAGAGCTTTTGATGCAGGAGCGAGGGCATTAAAAGCGAGTGATGACATGATAAAACAGGCTCTCCATATGGATGCCTAATGGATATTGAAGCAGTTCGCAAAGAGCGACAAAAGTGGTTGGATTGGAAAAATATTAGACCCCTCAGAAAGATGTTGGAGGGGCTACCAAAAAGAGAGGGAAAACTCTATTTTCCAGAAAATGGAGCGGTTGGAATAGATATAGAGATAGATGATGAGGTGGTAGAAGTAGCAAAATCCCTTAAACCTTGGAGAAAAGGACCTTTTCAGATAGGAAATCTATTTATAGATAGCGAATGGAGAAGTCAAATCAAATACTCCATTATTCAACCTCATCTAAATATAGAAAACCAGATAGTTGGAGATATAGGGTGTAATAATGGCTACTACATGTTTAGAATGTTGGAGGAGAGACCAAAAAAGATAGTAGGGTTCGACCCCTCCCCCCTATTTAGAACCCAATTCGACTTTATAGATAGTTTTATAGATAGCGGGATAGAGTATGAGCTACTCGGAGTAGAACATCTCCAATATTATGGAGTGGAATTCGATACCCTTTTAGCTCTCGGTATCCTTTACCATAGGAGCGACCCAATAGCCTCATTGAAATCTTTGAGGCAAGGGCTGAAAAAGGGTGGAACTCTGATTTTAGACACCTTCTATATTGAGGGAGATGAGGAATATTGTCTATTTCCAAAACATAGATATTCCAAAATTCCTAATATCTATTTCGTTCCTACAATTCCAGCACTGGAAAATTGGATAGAACGGGCTAAATTCTCCAATTTCGAGGTCATAGGTAAATATCCTACAACTACACAAGAACAGAGAAAAACAGATTGGATAGATGGAGAGAGTTTGGACAACTTTTTAGACCCTCTCGATAGTTCCAAAACAGTAGAAGGGTATCCAGCACCAAAAAGGGTATATATAAAAGTTACTAAGTGATTTTTAAAAAGAGACAAAATCACAACTTTGCTATCTCTCTTTTAGAGAATAAAAAAGAGTATTACATCTTTTTCCTAATAGCTCTACTTCTCTTCTCTATATCCCTTTTTCGGGAATATCTCAAATATAGAGACTTTACAAAATATAGGATAGATACTAAAACCCTATTTGTGGAACAGCAGTATCCAAAGAAAAACTATACCGTCCTAAAACTTCGCAATTTGGACGGTTTCCAATTCTACTCCACAACTAAGACCAAAATCAGAGACCTATCGGGATACTATATAGATGCCACCCTAATATTTGGAAAAAATTTCTCATTTTGGGACTACCTTTCAGGGGGATATATCACTATCGGAAAAATATCCCTCCATTCGTTTGAGAAAGATAGACGATACAAGTTGAGAGATAGGATAGTATCCCTTCATAAAAACGATGAGGTTGGAGAACTCTATTCGGCTATCTTTTTAGCTACTCCAATAGATAGAGAGTTGAGGGGAAAACTTTCGAGATTGGGAATAAACCACCTTGCAGTGTTGAGCGGTTTCCATGTCTCCTTTTTGGTTCTAATAGTAAGCGGATTGGGCTACCTCATCTACAACAAAATCCATCAGCAATTTTTTCCATATCGAAACCTTTGGAGAGATATTCTAATCTTTGATGTTGCTTTTCTTTTGATATATCTCATATTCTTAGAAGCCCCGCCATCTCTATTAAGGGCTGTGGTTATGTTTCTAATAGTCTCTTTTCTCTTTGATAGGAATTTGATTCAGAATGGGTTTGAGATACTTCTAATCACTGCTGTATCTCTGATTGCACTTAGTCCAAAGCTTCTATTTTCAATCGGTTTCCTCTTCTCAATATCGGGGGTCTTCTATATTTTGCTATATCTGAAATATTTCCGTTTTGGAGCAGTAGGCGATATGGTATTGGTAAATATATGGGTATTTGTGGCAATGTTACCTATTGTCCATTCTATTTTTGGAGAGTTCAATACTCTCCAACTTCTCTCTCCAATTTGGACTATTCTATTTTCAATCTTCTATCCAGTGGCGATAGTAATTCACTTCACTCCATATCCAGACCTGTTGGATTTTGCAATTGAGTGGTTGCTAAATTTACCGAGTGGAGAGAGTTTCTATTTTGAAACACCACCAACTATTTTGGTGATGTATATACTAATATCTCTATTTCTTGCAATAAGGAGAGACCCCTAAGAAGGGGAGGAGGAGTAGAGGGAGACTATATAGCTTCTTTGACCTTAGCTACAAGAGAGTTGAAAGTCTCTATATCGTTCATAGCCATATCGGCTAATATCTTTCTATCAAGTTCGATACCTAACTTTTTAAGTCCATGCATGAATGTAGAGTAATTCATATCTTGCAATCTACAAGCTGCATTTATTCTAATTATCCAGAGTTTTCTAAATTCTCTCTTTTTAGCTCTTCTATCTCTATATGCATAGACTAAACTGTGTTCTAACTGCTCTTTTGCTTTTCTAAAATGTTTTCTTCTACCGCTATAAAATCCCTTAGCCTGTTTTAGGATTTTTTTATGTCTTCTTCTTCTAACGAAACCGGTTTTTACTCTTGCCATCTCTTACCTTTTCCTAGAATTTATATACCTAACATAAGTTTCACAGATTTGACATCTGTTTTATCAACAACTTTTGGAGACCTTAATCCCCGTTTCTCTTTTGCAGAATACTTAGTTAGAATATGGCTTCTAAATGCTGAACCTCTTTTAATATTTCTCTTTTTCGCCTTAAATCTCTTTGCAGCACCTCGATGGGTCTTCATTTTTGGCATGTCTCTATCCCTTGAAATTTGAGAATTTTGAAGTTGGATTATATCCAAATCTATCGAGATAGAAAAATTTGTTTAGCCCCTTTCTGCTCCACCCATCGCACTGATAGGATATTTTTCTTAGGTATATATCTATTTCAGATATGGAAATTCCAATTTTTGCAGATACCTTTTTGGATATATAGTAAGGAATAGATATTTTTCGAGAGGAGAAACCTTTTTCCAATTTTCTAATATATCTCGGATATTTGTGGTGGCACAACCGAGCAAATACAAAAGGAAATCTATACCTCTCTTTCCAGACTTTCGCCAAGTCTATTCCACCACCTTTCTGAAAATAGAGCCTTAAAGCCCTATCTCCAATTACAACTTCACCCCTGAGATTGAGAAGTTCAGCAAGTCTATTAGAGGTAGCAGAGGCACTATCTTTTTTCTCTTCACCTTCAAAGAGCAAAACAGATAGAACCTCATCACGAGCTACTATACCAATATTCCCACATCTCCTATTTTTGGAGTGGATACTTGAAATAAAAGCGAAATCTACTTTTCTTTTTTGAAATTCTCTATTGATTTTGGAGGGAACTCCCTTTCTGAACTGGAATCCAATCCCACTTTTTTGGAGATAGAGATAGAAAGGGAGTAGATTGAGGTAGTCGATATATCCAACTATTGCCAAATTAGTGGTTCAATCCTAAAATATAGTAAGCATTTTCATTCACTTTCTCAACCGCAATTTTATATCTTTCAGCCCAATGTTTTACAATTTCATGGAACTCTTCGTTTTGAACTCTATTACCTGTATCGTGGTGTTTGATTTTTAGATAGTTTTTCTTATTAGAAAGAGCAACAAACCCATTTACTTTTGCTAATTCATGGTGGAGGTCAAAAATATGTTTTTCAATCGCTTCAAACTTATTGGTATTCTCTCTAATAGCTGAAACTTGATTCAATAAAGCATTATTTACATTGCTATAACCAAGTTGTTTTAATATAGCTTCATTATCTAAATCCAATGTCATTAAAACACCTTTATATAAAATTTGAAAAATTATACTAAAAATATAGAAAGGTTCTACTATGGAGATACAACCTATCCAGACAGCCGACGGCTCTTGGACTCTCTACTCCGAAAAGTTCCAAGAACACTACCACTCCACCAAAGATGGAGCATTCAATGAGGCTCTATATAAACATGTCTTTCCAGCTCTCTCTCTGATGAAAAAGAGAGATTTGCTGATTTTCGATTCCAATTTTGGATTGGGCTTCAACTCTCTAACTACTATCTCTACTATTTTGAGTAGTTCTAGAAGGGCAGTAATTCACTCTACCGAGATAGATAGGGAATTGGTTCAATCTCTGAAAGAGTTTCCATATCCTCCATTCTTTGAGCCTCTAAAAGATATTATCAAGTCTCTATCAGAAAAGGGGGAATATATATCAAACAATGTAGAGGTCTATATCCATTTTCAAGATACTAGGGAGTTTCTGCAAAGTTGGCAAGGAGAAAAGTTCGATATTATCTACCAAGACCCATTTAGCCCTAAGGTAGCTCCTCAATTTTGGAGTGTTGAATATTTTGAGTTGATAAAAAATGTTTCTCACCCTGAAACGATTATTACCACCTATTCAACAGCTACCCCTGTCCGATTGGCACTCTATGAAAATGGATTTAGAGTATATAGCCATACCTCTGAAAAGGTTCGAGAGGGAACTATTGCATCTATGAAGGAGTTAGCAAGTTTGGTTGAGATAGACATGGAACATAAAAAGAGAGTAAGCTCAAAACAACCTATTTGGGATAGGGACTATTAGCTAACTCTTTGGCTAGTTTGTAACAGCTATCCAAATCCCTTTTAGATGAGGTGAATGTTTGGAATTGGGCAGGAATGGTTTTGGCAGTGGTCTCTCCTATCGCTACAAATATTGTATTGTTGGGTATCTCTCTTTTTAAAAGACATTTCACAACAGAGGGAGAGGAGGCTATAACGATGGAGTTTGGAGGGATAGGATAGCTATTTTTACATCTGGTTCTATATGTAATTACTTCTCTAACATTGGGTAGGGAGCCGAAATCTGAAATAACCTTTTCAGGACGAATATATAGAAATTTGTAATTTCCATATTTGGACTTTATCACATCTACCAAACCTGCTCCATACCCTTTCCCTATTTCCAATATTTTGCCCCCAAGCCTCTCCACCTCATCGCTACTCTTTTGACCTACAACAAGAGCGGGGATATTTTTCCATTGTGGAGATAGTCTATCTATCGACCTTATTCCCTGTTTAGAAGTGAAAATAAGATAATCGATATTTGAGAAATCTATATCTATATCAAGATATTCTATTTCAATAGTTGGAATGTGGATAAGCCCCTCCCGATTGAGAGGGGTAGGAGAGAGGAGGAAGATTGGTTTCAAACTACGATTGTGCCTCTTTCATCTTTTGAAATTTGTAATTTACCAAATATTGCTGTCCAATAGAGAGCATATTATTTACAAACCAATATAGAGTCAATCCTGCTGGGAATGTGATAAAGAAGAAGGTAAATATTAGAGGTAGGAATTTGAATATCTTCTCTTGAAGTGGGTCAGTGAAGTTATTAGGGGTAATATGTTGTTGCCAATACATGGAGATACCCATCAAAATAGGTAAGATGAAATATGGATCCATTTTGGCTAAATCGTCTATCCACAATATCCACCCCTCTCCTTGAAGCTCAACCGCATTTAGCAGAACTCTATATATTGCAAAGAAGATAGGGATTTGGAGAAGTAGAGGAAGACACCCACCCATAGGATTTACTCTATTTTTCTGATAGAACTCCATCATCTTTGCTTGGAGTTGTTGAGGATTATTTTTATATTTTCTCTGAATCTCCTTCAATTCAGGGGCAAGTTCTTTCAATTTCTGCATAGAGACCATTCCCCGATAGGTGAGAGGATAGAGAACTAAGCGGACTAAGATAGTGAAAACTACGATAGCCCAACCCCAGTTACCGAGTTGCTGATGAAGCCAATTTAGGAGGGTAAATAGAGGTTTTGCAATGATTGTAATTACTCCATACTCAATCACATCAACCAATTCAGGATTGAGGCTGGATAGGGTTTTATGGTCTTTTGGTCCAATATACCCGCTGAACTCCAATTTTTCAAACCCCTCAACAAATACCATAGGGTTCTCATTTGCATCAGCTTCTATAACTATCGTTGCATCAGGGTCTATATTGTAAAACAGAGTTGTATAGTATCTATCGAAAGATGAAAGAAATTTCACATTTTTAAATAGAGATGTTCCGATAGCATCTCCATCTTCAATAATAGTTAGCTCGTCATTCGCCTTAACCATAGCCCCCTGAACTACGAAACCGTATGGACTTACATCAGGTCTCATACCGTTAGATATGAAAAACTTTTTAGGATTCGACAACGAAACTTTACAGGTATAGTTACCCTTAGGGTAAAAAGTTATCTCTTTTGTAACCGTTACATCACTCAACTTCTGAGTTAGGATAACTTTTCCTGAGCCTTTGGATATATCCAATTTCTCAACAGAAGCACTATATGGAGTTGTAAAAGCCTCCTTGTTCAGTTTGCTATCTTCAAATCTGATTTCTAATGGTTTCGGAGATGTTGGATTTATTAGTTGAGCTTGAATTCCCTTATCATTTCTATACTTCTCATCTAATAGAGTTTTGGAGGATATTCGTCCGAACTTGTCTATTGTCAGAGTGGCATTACCAAAATCGACAAATACTATTGAATCCTCTTTCTGAATAGTCTCTCTCTCACTGCTCGGAACTGTCGGGGCTTTCTGCTCCTCAACTTTTTCGCTCTTAGCTACCTGTTCCGTCTCTGTTTTATTGTTCTCTTTCTGAATTGGTTTAGGTGGTGGAAATACCATGCCGTAAATAACGAAAAAGACTACTGATACCGCTGTTGCGAGTAGTAACCTCTGATTTGGAGACATCTTTTCTAACACAATAGATAACCTTTCAAGTGATATTTTTGATTAGATAGTATTTTCCCTTTTGACCTTTTACCGGGACTAGCCAAAAATCTATCTTTCCGATATTGGATTGTAATTCTAACTCAACTTTAACTATCGGGTAATCTATCCCCCCCTCAAAAAGTTGGTTACAGCTTAAAACCCTTTTTACAGAGTTCAAAATAGCTAAAAAAATGTTGTTGTATTTCACCTGCAACCGAACATATTCGGAACAGGTGGGATAGTAGCGACAACTACCATAACTAAATAGAGTTAGAAATCTTTGGTAGAACTCGATGAGGTGGAGAAGGGCAGTTTTCATAATAGATGTCCCATCTGTAACTTTTTCACTTCCAAATATTCTCTATTGAAACTATTAGCCTTTATCACGATAGGAACTCTTTCGACTATTTCAACACTTCTAAGATTGGAGAGCTTTTGGGGATTATTGGTGAGAAGTCGAATTTTTCCAATATTGAGATGTTGAAATATGTAATCGGCAATATCATACCTTCTCTCATCAGCTTCAAAACCCAATTGATGGTTGGCTTCAATGGTATTCAATCCCAAATCTTGAAGATGATAAGCATTCACCTTATTCAAAAGCCCTATATTTCGCCCCTCTTGACGAAGGTAGAGCAGTATTCCCCCCTCCTCCTGTATCCGACTTAGTGCAGAGTGGAACTGGTCGCCACAATCACATTTGAGACTGCCAAAGGCATCCCCTGTAAGACATTCGGAATGGATTCGAGCTAATGGAGCTTCTATATTTTCTATATTTTCAGTCCAAATAGCGAGATGCTCTTTGCCTGAACTCTTCTCCTTGAATGCTTGGATTATGAAATTACCAAATTTAGTTGGTAGTTTTGCTACTTTGGATATTTCCACCTCATCATCTAATATCATCTATTCAATTACCTCCAACGGGTCTATCCGATAACTACCCTTCATAACTTCGAAATAGAGTTTTTTACTCACTCGACCAATAATAGCACCTTTTTTAATTCTCTTACCTTTGTGGATAGATGGAGAGAAGCTGTCAAGATAGGCTAAGACAGTTTGCAATCCGTTATCGTGTTCAATTACTATAAATTTACCCAGTGTCTTATTCTCTTTCATTAGGGTAACTCGACCTTTAAAGATATTTCTAACTTTTGCATGAGGCTTTTTGGGCTTCATTACAACGGCTGAACTGAAAATTTTGAATTTGTAGATAGGGTCTATATATGTTCCAAAACGGGTAATAATTTCATAATTTTTCAGCGGTGCAATAGTCTTTTTCCCTCTATATCTTCTAACTGCCTCTTTTCGATAGGAGCTACTATCTTTTATTCTACTTCTCTTCTTACCTTTGCTACTTTCCCGTTTTGCTTTTGCTACCGCTTCTCTAATCTTTTTCTGTTTTAAAGCTATCTCTTTAAGTCTCTTACGATATTCATCTTTTCTCTTTTTCAACTTTACTATTAGTTGCTCTCTCTCTTTCTTTTTCTTTTTGACTAAATTTTTCTTCTTCTCAACACTTTGAATACTTGCAGAGAGTTTTTCAATTTTTTGAGAAAGCTCCTCTATCTTCTTTTTTTTTACTTGTAGTGACTGGTCCATAAGTTTCAACTTTTGTCTATTCTTTTTACGAATAGTTTCGAACACTTCACTGAAAATTACTGAATTTATAGTTCCCAACTCTTTTCCACCATTCACAATGGAGATAGATATTAGTTTAGCTGAAATATCTATCATCTTTTCGCGAATCTTCTGAGATTCCAATAGAAGTTTATCTGCCTCTTCTTGTAGAGCTTTCAACTTACTTTTTTCACGATGATATTTACTCTTTCCCCGTCTGAGTTCCTTATCTAATATTTTCAACTCTTGACTAATAGTCTCAATAGCCTTTTTTTCTTTTTCTATCTCTTTGGAGATTTCACGGAGCTTGGAATCTATAAATCTTTTCTGTTGTGTGATTGAACTCTTTCCAGACAAACAAGAGAGAGAAAAGAGGAGTAGCAAAAGGATACGACTGAAAGACATTACCTGCCGTAACTTTCCCTATTTTTCAAAATCGTAACAAGTGCTAAAAGAAAAGAAATAATAACAGAGGTAGCGAGTAATCTGAAAGTATCATGGAAGAAATCGAAAATATCTACATCAATTGAAATCATAGTAAATAGTTCATGCAACC